>CAZQUC010000238.1:4578-6812 GCA_964596095.1 uncultured Enterobacteriaceae bacterium | reverse complement strand
GTTTCCGCGATGCGTTGCTGGCCTTCCACGTTGGGGTGGATGTGGTCGTCCTGGTTGAAGCGCGGGTCGCCGCCGACGCCTTCGAGCAGGAAGGGGAGCAGGGTCACATTTTGCTCTTGGGCGACGTGGGGGAAGAGGGCTTGGAATTCCTTGGTGAATTCCGGTCCCATGTTGGAGGGCATCTGCATGCCGGCGAGGATGATGCGGAGGGCGGGATTCTTCTCGCGCGCTTTGGTGATGATGCCGGTGAGGTTGTCGGCGGTTTGTTTCGGCGAGAGGCCGCGCAAGCCGTCGTTGCCGCCGAGGGCGATGAGCAAGACGTCCGCGCCGGGACCGAGCGCCCACGCGATGCGGCGCAAGCCGCCGGCGGTGGTGTCTCCGCTCACGCCCGCATTGACCACGGTGAACGGCCGGGAGGCGGCGTCGAGCTTCGCTTGCACCAAGGCGGGATAGGCTTGGCTTTTTTCCAGTCCGTAGCCGGCGGTGATGCTGTCGCCGAGGATGACGACACGTGGCAAGGTCGCGCGGGTATTCTCCTCGTCGTCGGCCCGCAGCGTTCCGACGCCGCCGGGTCCGAGCCAGGCGCTCACGCCGCCGGCGAGCACCAGCCGCAGGGCTTGCCGTTTCCGCACGGGTTTCATTGGGTGAGGAAGGCGTGGAGATCCTTGCTGAGCCGGGCGAGGGAATCGGTGATGGTATACATCATGTGCCCGCCCTCGTAATGGCCGTAGGTGATGTTGGCGAGGCGCGCGGGATCGGTGGCGAGGTGGTTGAGCGAGTGCTCGATGGCGAGGCCGGGCGTGGCGAAATCGTAGTGGCCGGTGGCGACGAAGATGCGCAGATCGGGATTGCCGGACAAGGCGTCGGCGAGCGCGGGCAGGGCGCTGACGGGCCGCCCGGCGAAGTTGTTGTAATTCCACGGCCGCACGTCGCCGGTGAGGATTTCATAGGGCAGGTCGCTGTCGTATTTCAGCTCGCCGCGCACATACGAGTTCAGCCCGGTGGCGAAGGCGCCATAGATGTTGCTGTAAGAGGGATCGTCGTCGGCGGTCACGTCGGCGAGGACGCGGGCGTCGAAGCGGCCGAGCACCTGGCTGCGATCCTCCAGCAGGCGGCGGCGGAATTCCCCGGCGGAAATCCGCAGGCGCGCGCGTTTCCAGAGATCGGGGGACAGGCCGGTGAGGCGCGCGAGTTCGGCGGCCGTGCTCTCCTGGGTTTCCTCCGGCAGGGCGAGGCCTTGCAACAGCGCGGCGGCGTAAGGGCCGGTGGCGAATTTCCGCGCGGCGGCGATGACGGCCTCGACCGGTTGCGCTTGCCACTCGGCGGCGAGCCGTTGGTGGAAATGAGCGGTGGCCGCGAAGCCCGGCAGGAAGGTCACATACGGCAGGTCATTGATGGCGCCGCCCGAGGAAATGGTCTGGAAATCGATGACGCCGGAGACGATGGCGATGCCATTGAGATACATGCCGTAGCGGTCCTGGAGATGCCCGGACAGGCCCGCGGCGCGCAGGCCGCCGTAGCTTTCGCCGGCGAGGAATTTCGGCGACGCCCAGCGGCCGTTTTTGGAGATGTAACGGTGGATGAATTCGCCCACCGATTGCAGGTCTTCCTGGTAGCCGTGGAATTGCTTGGCTTCGTCCGGCTTCTCGGCGCGGCTGAAGCCCGTGCTCACGGGGTCGATGAAAATGAGGTCGGAGGCATCGAGCAGCGAGTATTCATTGGGGATGATCTGATAAGGGGGCTTGGGGGGCGCGATGCCATCGGGTGGCAGGGCGACGCGCTTGGGCCCAAACGCGCCGAGATGCAGCCACACGGACGAGCTGCCCGGTCCGCCGTTGAAGCAGAAGGTGACCGGCCGCTTGGCGAGATCGCCGGGGTTCTTGCGCTCGTAGGCGATGTAGAAAACCGACGCGCGCTTTTCGCCGTCGGCCTTGGTCAGCGGCAGCGTGCCGGCGGTCGTGGTATAGGCCACGCGTTGGCCGCCGAGGGTCACTTCGCCGTCGGTGACGGACTTGGTTTCCTTTTCCTCCTTGGCCTCGGCTTTGCCGTTTTTGTCCGGGCCAGCCTCGGCGGCTTTGCCTTTTTCGTCGGCCAGCGCGAGGCCGGGCAACAAGAGCAGCGGCAGCCACAGCGCCCGCGGGGAACGCAGGGCCGCGACGACGGTGGAAAAACAACGTGGCGTCATGCGGGCAGTCAGAGCGGGAGTTGGTGTCCGACAAGTGGGAAATTTGGTG
>CAZQUC010000238.1:0-4478 GCA_964596095.1 uncultured Enterobacteriaceae bacterium | reverse complement strand
CCGCGTCCCTTTCCTGTCAGGCAGCTCTCTGGACAAAACATGAAGCAACGCGCGCTTTCCAGTTGCAGACACATTCCGTCTATGTAAAATATAAAAATTGTCAAAACTGTCAAAATTATCTGTTTCTTGAAAATACAGCCTTTTTAACCATGAAGACCAACCGCTCTACTCGTGCTGCCATGACGGCGGCGATCCTCGGCGCCTGCTTGGGCCAACTGACGGCGGAGACGTCGCCGGTGGCTGCCCCTCCCGAAACCCCACCCCCCGGCGCCCCCCCGGCGGCTCCCGGCTCTCCTGGTGCTCCACGGATCGATCCCAGCGATTATCCGAAAGTGGAGGAAGTGCTGAAAGACTACACGCAGGTGGTATCCACCAGTGACGGCGCGCCCAGCTTTTACAAGCTGTGGCGGCGCAACAAGGACCAGCAATTGCTGGCGGAATTGCCGCCCAAATTCGCGAGCGAGAAACACTTCATCGCGCTGACGGTGGCCGGCGGGGAAAGCTACGCCGGCTTGCAGGCCGGAGAGATCTACGGGTATTGGCGGCAATACGACAAGAAGCTCGCCTTCATCGAACCCAACCTCGGCATCCGTTCGACCGGCGACGATCCTTCCAAGGCCTCGGTCAAACGTCTCTTCACCGACCGCGTGCTTTTTGAAGTGCCGATCGTCAGCTTCCGCCCCAACGGCGGCCCGATCATCGACTTCGACGCGCTGCTGGTGGGTCAGGCGGAAAAGTTCTTCGGCTACAATGTGCAGGGCATCAACAAATCGCTCTACAAGCTGCAAACCGTCAAAGCCTTCCCACAGAACGTGGAAGTCGGCGTCGAAGTGCCGACGGCGGGCGGGCAGTTGAAGACGCTGCATTATTCCTTCAGCCTCATCCCGGACAAGACCGGCTACGAGCCGCGCGTGGCCGACACGCGGGTCGGTTACTTCACCACGGGCTACACCGATCTGGGCAAGTTCAAGCCGAACGAAGTGCGCACGCGTTACATCAACCGCTGGTTCCTGGAGAAGGCCGATCCGTCGCTGAAACTCAGCCCGCCGAAAAACCCGATCATCTTCTATATCGAGCACACCACGCCCGTGCGCTACCGCCGCTGGGTGCAGGAGGGGTTGCTGGCTTGGAACAAGGCGTTCGAGAAAGTCGGCCTCATCAACACCGTGGAAGTGCGCTTCCAGGATGCCGTGACCGGCGAGCACATGGAAAAAGATCCCGAGGACGTGCGCTACAATTTCGTCCGCTGGCTCAACAACGGCGTGGGCACCGCCATCGGGCCATCGCGCGTGCATCCGCTGACGGGGCAGATCCTCGACGCCGACATCATCCTCACCGACGGCTGGATCCGCCACTGGTGGCAGCAATACAACGAAGTCGTCCCCCAGGTCGCCCTCGAAGGGTTGCCGCCGGAGGCCCTGCAATGGCTGTGGGAAAATCCGCAATGGGATCCGCGCATCCGCCTTGCCCCGCCGGTCAAGCGCGCCGAATTGCTCGCCCAGCGCGAAAGCCAGCCCGCGCCCGCGCTCGGCGGCCATCCGCTCGGCGCCACCCTGCACGGCCACGGCCAGAGCTTCATCGGCAGCGACAACGAGTATGAGGGCCTGATGGGACGCCTCACGCAGAAAAACGGCCTTTGCATGGCGCCCAATTGCAAAACACTGGGCCTCGCGCAGATGGAAATGAGCCTCGCCATCGAAGGCGCGGACACGCTCGGCATCCCCGCCGACGGCCAGGTGCTCGACGGCATCCCCGAGTCGTTCATCGGCCCGCTCCTCATCGATCTCGTCGCGCACGAAGCCGGCCACACGCTCGGCCTGCGCCACAACTTCAAGGCCAGCTCCATCTACACCTACGAGGAGATCAACAGCCCCGAGGTCAAAGGCAAGAAACCCTTCACCGGTTCGGTGATGGATTACACGCCCATCAACATCGTCGTGGGCGATGACCCTGCGAAGAAGGGCGACATCAGCATGACCGAAGTCGGACCCTACGATAAATGGGCCATCGAATACGGCTACAGCTTCGAGAAAGATCTCACGCCGATCCTCCAACGCGTCGCCGAGCCCGAGCTCGCCTACGCCACCGACGAGGACACCATCGGGTCCGACCCGCTGGCCACGCGCTACGACTTCGGGAAGAATCCGCTCTCCTATGCCGAGAACCAGATCGCCCTGGCGAACGCGCACCGCGCCAAGCTGCTGGAGAAATTCGTCAAGGACGGCGATTCCTGGGCGCAGGCGCGTCGTGGCTATCAACTCACGCTCATGACCCAGAGCCGCGCCCTCAGCATGATGGCCAACTGGATCGGCGGCGTCTTCCAGAACCGCGACAAAAAAGGCGACAAGGACGCCCGCGTGCCGCTCCAGCCCGTGCCGGCGGAAGACCAACGCAAGGCGCTCGCCTTCTGCGTCGCCAATGCCTTCAAGGACGACGCCTTCGGCCTCACGCCCGATCTGCTCAACCACCTCACCACCGACAAATGGTATGACAGCGATTCCGGCTTCTCCTCCATCGAAGATGGCGCCTGGCGCGTGCACGACCAGATCCTCGGCATCCAGGCCACGGTCCTGACCCGCCTGCTCAACCCGAGCACGCTCGGCCGCGTCTATGACAACGAAGTCCGCGTCGCCGCCGATCAGGATTTCCTGACCGTGCCCGAGGTCTTCGACACCCTGCGGAATGCCGTCTGGTCGGACCTCGACGGCTGGCAGGACGGCCCCGCTTACACCGCGCGCCGGCCCTATCTCTCCAGCTTCCGCCGCAACCTCCAGCGCGAGCATCTCGATCGCCTGATCGACCTCTCCACCAACACCAGCATCAGCCGCGCGTCGGCCAGCACCAAGCTGCTCACCGACTTGGCCAACACCCAATTGGGCGAGATCAAGGCCAAGATCGACACCATCGCGGGCAAGCCCACGCTGGATCCCTACAGCAAGAGCCATCTCCAGCAGGCCAGCGCCCGCATTGAGAAGGCGCTCAACGCCCAGATCACCCTCGGCGGTAATCGCGGCGGCAGTGGCGGCCTCATCATCTTCCTCGGCGAAGATGGCAAAGAGGTGAAAAAGTAACCGGCTCGCCGCTTCCTTGATTCGCGACCGGCCCGCCACGCGCGGGCCGGTCTTTTTTTTGGCCGGGCGCGGCGCGCGGCGTGGCGGAGAGGAGATCGCCGTGCCAAGGTTCCCGTCTCATGGCCACGCGATCTCTCGTCCTGCGCGCCACCCCCAACGCCCCGCGTTCCGAATTCGCGGGGTGGACGGTGGATGAACAACAGCGCCCGGTGTTGAAGGTCCGCCTCCAGGCGCCGCCCGTCGAAGGCAAGGCCAACACCGAATTGCTGCGATTTCTCAGCCGCGAACTCGGCTGCGCGAAGGGCGCGCTGACCCTGCAACGCGGCGCCGCCAGCCGTTACAAGGTGGTGGACGTGCCGTTGGAGGCCTGGGAGAAATTGCCGCCCGTCCCGGAGTGAGCGGCTTTTTTTGAAAAATCTTGCCTGCCGGCAACTCCGGCGGCGATGATGGGAAAAGGATGAGTTCAGAGCAGAACATTCTCCGCGCCCTTCCCGGCGTCGTGGCCGCGGTCGTGCTGGCCGCCGGCGTCACGTTGCCCGCGCGCGCGCAAAACGTGCCGGCGCGGGTCACGCAGGGTCGCGCCGATTGGGAGCGCCGGGGCGAGGACACGCTGGTCCGGCTCCACGAGGGCAGCCGGCTGGAATGGCAGGGATTCACCGTGTCCGAAAAAGGCTCGTTGCGCTTCGAGTCACAAAAAGGCGGACCGTTTCCCTCGCTCAATGTCGTCCGGGGCGCCGACGCGGCGATCATCAACGGGCGCGTCATTGCCGACGGGCCGTTTTATTTGATCAGCCCCGCGGGCATCATCATCAATGGCACCGGCAGCGTGCAGGCGCCGAGCGTGCTGCTGAGCGCGCTGGAGCCGGATAACGATCTCGAGCTGCTCCGAGGCGGCCGCACCACATTCCGGACCCGGCCCGGCGCGGCGGATCGCTCCGTCAGCATCGGCGGCCGGGTGGCGGCCACCAGCGGCTCGCTGACTGTGCTGGGACCGCGTGTGTTGATCAAAGGATCCAATCCCGATCAGGGCGAGTTGGAAGCGCGTAACGGCGTCGTGCGCGTCATCGCGGCCAAGGAGCAAGCGGTGACTGGACCGGATGCCAACGGCGGCTACACGATGGCGCGGGGCAACGTGGTCGATGAACGATTCACCAACACCGGCCGGATCACCGCGGCGCGGGTGGATATTCTTTCCGACGGCTACCTCCGCAACGGCGGACGCATCGAAGCCTTGGGCACGGTCGGCGCGGCCAATGGCGTGGTGCGGCTGGCGGCGCCTAAGATCACTCACGAGTTGAAGCCGACCTCCGTCATTCTCACGCATCGTCTGGAGACCGACGGACCGTTCGTGCAAGAGGGTCCGGTCATTTTCAAAAACGACGGCGCGAATCCTTCCGCCTTGGGCGG
>CAZQUC010000237.1:0-6839 GCA_964596095.1 uncultured Enterobacteriaceae bacterium | reverse complement strand
TCAGAATACGGGTTTTTTATATGAACATATATCTCCGTTTGAGGCCGCGGGAACCTAAGGCTGGTGATGCGATTGTTTTATGGAAGAACGTCCCGGAGAGATCGTGCTTCGTCGAAAAGCGGACAAAAAGCTGTCCTGAGAGGAAACCTTCGCAGAGATGGCTCTGGAGAAGGAGGACTGGTCGGAATTTAAAGTCACCGTGGCCGATGGCTGGACGGAGCCATGAAGATTGTCCGTTACGATATTTATCTCGCTGATTTGAACCCGACTCTGGAAGGCGCGATATTTTTTACGGCGCCATGGCCCTCCAAACTCCGGGTGAGAAGAAAACAGGCGCGGACTTGATGGACCGCTGAATAAAGCCTAATCTGCGCGCATGAATTACGGGATTCTGTTTGAACGCATTGAGGATCGGGACTTCCCGGCGGATCACTACTATGCCCATATCCCCTCGTTGGGATTGACTACCCACGGAGCCGGTCTCGAGGGAGCTCGGGAAGCGGCCCGCGATTTGCTGCAGCAATGGCTCGTGGAGAAACGGGCCAACCACGAGCCGGTGCCGACACCCGGAGAGACATTCTTCTCAACCCTGGAACTTCCCGAAGATGCCCTACAAAGCGCGTGACGTGCTGACCCGTCTGCAACGAGCGGGATTCGTCATTCGACGGCAGTCCGGCTCGCATGTCGTCTTGAGGCATCCGGACGGACGGCAAACGTATGTGGTGATGCATACGGCAGATGTGCCGATCGGCACCTTTCGGACGATTCTCAAACAGGCCGGTTTGACCGAGGCCGAATTCAAAAATTTGTAGCCGGCTTCACGCCTTCATCCCTTTTCCATCCACCCGTCCTTGAGCCGCACGAGGCAGCGGCCGTATTTCGCCCATTCGGGATGATGCGTGACCTGGATGATGGTGGTGCCGGCTTCGTTGAGCTTTTTGAAAAGGTCCATAATCTCGCGGCCCTGGTCGGTGTGCAGGTTGCCGGTCGGCTCATCGGCGAGAAGGAGCGAGGGTTTGGCAATGATGGCGCGGGCGATGGCCACCAACTGCTGCTGGCCGCCGCTGAGCTGCGAGGGAAACAAGTCTTTCTTCCCGACCATTTGGAAGCGGTCGAGCATGTCGGCCACCAGCGCGTCGCGCTCGGACTTGCGGAGATCGCGATAGGTGAGCGGCAGGTCGAGGTTCTCGGCGACGGTCAGGTCGTCGAGCAAATGGAACTGCTGGAAGACGAAGCCGAGGTGGCGCTTGTGGAGTTCGGTGCGCGCTTTGGGCGCGAGCCGATGCACCGCCAGCCCATGGAAGTGGTATTCGCCTTCAAACTCGCCGTCGAACATACCGATGATGTTGAGGAGCGTGGATTTGCCGGCGCCACTCGGTCCCATCAAGGTGACGAAGTCGCCCTCCGCCACGTCGAGATCGATCTGTCGCAGCACATAGGTGAACCCGGCTTTGGTATGGTAGCGTTTTTCGAGATTGCGGAGTTGGATCATGATGTTTATTCGGAACGCAGCGCCACCATCGGATCGACCTTCGCGGCGCGGCGGGCGGGGAGGGCGCTGGCAGCCAAGGCCGCGCTCAACATCAGCAGGCTGACGCCGCCCAGCAGCCAGGGATTGTGCGGTGACAGTTCAAAAAGCTGGCTCGTCAGCAGCCGGCCCGTGGCCAGTGACAGCAACAATCCAATCAACACACCGACGGCCACCACCCGCAGCGCTTGCGCGAGCACGAGGCGCATCAGCCCGGCCGGATTCGCCCCCAGCGCGAGCCGAATGCCGAATTCATCCGTCCGCTGCGCCACCTGGTAAGCGATGACACCGAAAATGCCGACCACGGCGATGCCCAGGGCCAGAGCCGCGTAGGCCGCCACCATGATCATCAGGAAGCGCCGTTCCGCGACCGTTGCGGCGACGATTTCCTCCATCGAGCGCACGCTGTCGAGGCGGACCCGCGCATCCGTCTGCCGCACCGCGTCGCGCAGCATGGGCGCCAACACGCGAGCCGGCGCCTTCCCGCGCACGACCACCTGCGCGCCGCCGAAGGTGTATTGCCAATAAAAGCGCGGCTGCGGTTTCTCCTCCAGACGCACATCGCGGCTGTCCTTTACCACGCCCACCACTTCGAGGACGCGATCCGGATTCGAGCTCACGGTGAAGCGGCCGCCCACGGCGGAGCGTCCCGGAAACACGGCGCTGGCCGCCGCCTCATTGAGGATCACGAGCTGGCCGTAGCCGTCGTCATTCAATTCGCCATCGCGGAAGAAACGCCCCTCCCGCAAGGGAATGCCCATGGCTTGGAAATAATCGAAGGCGACGAAGGTGGCGGCGAGCGACGGACGATCCGCCTCGGGCACGAATTCTCCCACGACATGGGGCCGTTCGGTGAAGGTCCATCCGCCGGCCAATGGCACGGCCGAGATCGTGCCGACATGCTCGACCCCCGGCAGCGCGGCGATCCGTTCCCGCAACGCGCGATACATGCGGCAGAGAGCCCCGTTGGTTTCGAAGCCGGGCGTGTCCAGATTCAGCGTGACGACCGAGCGCGGTTGATACCCGAGATCCTGCCCGATCAACCGGCGAAAACTTTCCAGCAACAAGGCGGCCGAAGCGAGCAACACCAACACCACCGCCACCTGCCCGATCAGCAATCCCTGCTGCCAGGCGCGAATCTCCCGCCCGCCGGTCGAGCGGGCGCCGGCGCGCAACGCCTCCGCGGCCCGGCCGCCGGATTGCCGCCATGCCGGCAACCAGCCGAACGCCAGCGCGGTCAGCAGCGAAACTCCGGTGGTGAAACCGATCGCGGCGCCGTCCACCGCCGCCTCCCGGATAAAAGGCACGGTGGCGGAGGCGAGGTCGCGAATGACCCGGATCGCCCCACTGGCGAAGGCCATGCCCAAAGCTCCGCCCAACAACGCGAGCAGGACGCTTTCCATCATCGCCGCCCGCGCCAGACTTCCTCGCCCAGCCCCGAGGGCGAGTCGGACCGCCAGTTCCCGCCGGCGCGTCACGCCGCGGGCCAGCAGCAGATTGGCGAGATTGGCGCAACAAATCAGCAGCACCACCGCCACCGCGCCAACCAGCAAAGGAAGGCCCCGCAGGGTCCGCCCAAAAATTTGATCGCGAAAGCTGAGCACTTCGAACCTCCAGTGGCGGTTGGACTCCGGAAAGTCGGCCGCCAGGCGTTGCGACAAGCCCGCCAATTCGGCGCGCGCCGCCGCTTCACTGACACCGGGCTTGAGCCGGCCGATCCCCGGAAACATCCTCGCGGCCCGGGAAGTCCCGTCTTGCCCGCGAGGGGCCGCCATCGGAATCCAGAAGGGCTTTTCCCACGCCTTCACAAGCGTTCCGCTGCCCGGCGACGAGGCGCGATGGATGGGAAACCGCAGGCCTGGAGGAAGCACTCCCACGATCGTCCGGGTCTCGTTGTCCAAGCGAACCGTCTGCCCCAGCACGCTGGCATCGCCCCCGAAATGCGACTGCCACAACTCATGACTGATGAGCACGACGGGCGCCGCATTCGCCTCGCCATCGGAGGGCAGGAACAGCCGCCCCAGTGCGGGACGAAGTCGCAGCAGGCCGGAGAGATTGGGCGTGGCCCTCACGGCCGGAACATTCTTGCTCTGATCGCCGTCTTCCCAGCGCGCGTCGGACGAGTTGTCGGTCACGACCGACTCAAAGCTTTGCGTCGCGACCCGAATATCCTCCAGATCCTGCCAGGAAAGCTGGCTCTCGGTCGCTCCGGTCTGCGTGTTCACCCGCTGGATCCACATCAGGCGATCTTCGTCCTCGTAGCCCAACGGACGCAGCAACACCGTCCGCGCCACGCTGAACACGACCGTGTTCGCGCCGATGCCGAGCGAGAGCGTGAGCACCGCCACCGCGGTGAAACCGGGGCTCTTGCGGAGTTGGCGCACGGCATAGCGCGCATCCCGCCACCATGTCTCCAGCCACGGAAGACCGCGTTGATCGCGGCACGCCTCCTTTGTCGCGTCGAGGCCGCCCAGTTGCAGAATCGCCTGCCGCCGTGCCTCCACCAGCGTCAGGCCCTCGCGCAGGCCGTCGTCCGTGTGCAACTGCACGTGACTTTCGATCTCCTCGTCGAGATCACGATCCCGGCGCGGCTGGCCGAACAAGCCGCTGAGCCGTTTCACCCAGCCGCGCAGGCGTCTCATGCCAGGCCCTCCTTCGGAGACAGGGACTTCAAGACCATCGAGGCCGGCGTCCCCTGCCAGTCATCCACATTTTTGCTCATGAGGTCGGATGGTATCCGCTCTTATATGGGTAAGCAATATGAAATTTCGCACGAGATCACTTTTGCTGCGTGAATGACCTTCTCACCATGCGGAGAGGGGTTGCAGTGGACGAGGGAGAGATCAGGGCGCGGGCCGCAGACGGATCGGTTCAGCGACCGCCTGGCTCGCTTCTTGGGGACTGATTTGGCCGCTGGCGGCGAGGCGGTCGAGGATGGCCTGTTGTTTGGCTTTGGCGGCTTCCAGGTGGCGATGCGGATTCAGTTGGCTGGGCGCATCGGGCAGACCGGCGAGGAAGGCGCTTTCCGCCAGGCTCAGCGCGGCAGGAGCTTTGCCGAAGTAGCCCTCGGCAGCCGCGTCGAGCCCGGTGAATCCGTTGCCGAAAGGAAGGCGGGCGCAATACTCCTCGAGGATCCGTTCCTTGGAAAAGGACAGTTCGATACGGCGGGCGGTCAGGGCATCGACGAGCCGTGATTTCACCGATCGGGGTGTGTCCCGCGCCGCGGAGATTTTTGCCAACTGCTCGGTGATGGTTGAACCGGCCGGGACGAAACGTCCACGTCGAAAGGAATCGGCGATGGCATCGACGGCGCGTCCGGTGCCGGTGCCACCGTGATTCCAAAAATCGGAATCCTGGGTGGCGATCATGGCCGTGACAAAGGACTGCGGCAGTTGCGCGTAGGAGAGGACGGGAGGGCGCTCGGGTGAAGGCGGGTGATGGGCCTCGCCGACGGTTTGAGCAAGGGAGACCGACGGCGGCGAGGTCGTGTCCCTGGCTTCCCGCAGAGAAGGCGGCAATGGCATGATCCTGGGGAGGCCGTAAAAGGCGGTGATGGCCAACGCCAGCAGACCGAGAGTCGCCACCAGCAGCCACCATCGCAAAGAAAAGCGAAACCTGGGTGTTGCAGAGCTGATCGAGCCGGGGGTCGGCAGGTCGTCGGAGTGGCGAGGAGCAGGCATGGCGAGCGGAATACGGAGTTTGCGGGAAACTTCTTTCTAGCGGAATTCCTCATTCGGAACGCAGCGCCACCATCGGAGCCGCCAATCAGCGTGTCGGAAAAGATGAAACCGGCCGTGCTGGTTCTCTCCGCGAAGGGAGACGGAGCCGAGCCGTCGACCAGTGAAGGCAGCGCACGATCGGCCTTGGAGCTTTGAGGAAATCAAGCGCGGAGCGTCACGTCCGTCACCACGGTTCCATCCAGCTTGGTCATCTTCAATTTTAGTTCGCTCCGCGTCGCCCGGCCTTCGATATACGTGGCGAATTTCGGTTGCGGCGCGCCGCCCACGAGTTGCGTGATCGGTCGTTCCGCGGTGGCCGGCATCCACAGAAAGTCGTGGGTGTGGCCGGAAATGACGAGCGTCACCCCCGCCTCCACCAGCGTCGGCGCCCAGAGGTCGCGACAGTATCTCGCGCCGTCGAAGCCCCCTTGCGGAATTCTCGGGTGATTGAACCACAGCGGGATGTGGCAGAAGAGCACCTTGTGCGACGCTTCTTGAAACCAGGTTTCTTTCACAACCCGCCGGAGCCACTCGGCTTGCTCCCGCTGCATCTCTTCGAAAGCGGCCATGCCGCCGAAAATCGGATGGTCGTCCGGCTTGTCTTCACCCGTATCGAGGACCAGCGCCGCCAGCGGGCCGCTGCGGAAACCGTAGTAAAAGCGGTCGTCGGGCGTCCCGGTGAAGTCCGGCAAGAATCGCGCGGCGGGACCGCGGACATCGTGATTGCCCCGGACATAGGCCAGAGGCCAGCGGTGGGCGATCGCCAGCCCGGCCGGGTGAAGAAACTGGCCGGCCATGTCCCGCTCGAAATGGATATCGTTGGATTGATCGCCGTTCCAGAGCATGAAATCCGGCTGCGCCGCGGTCGTGAGTCCATCCAACGCCTGGAGCGTCTCGCTGTTTTCGTGGGTGTCATTCCAAACGGAAAACGTCGTCGTCTCCGCCGCGGGATCCAGCGTGCGAAAGCTCTGTTCCGGGCTGGTTTGCGGCTGGCCCGCTTTGAACTCCCCGTGATAAAAATGTTTGACCTTCACCCAGCCGGCGGTCCGCGCCACCACGCGGTATTTCACGTTTTTTCCCGGCGGCAGTGGCGGTAACCGGAATTTCAACACATGCCCGGAAAGCGGCCGCATCCCCCCTTCCCCGCCGTCCACGCGTTGCCACTCCCCGTCTTCCACGGCATACTCCAGATGCCCCGTCGCCGTGCGCTGCAGCGGCTGCAGGATAGTCATCGCTTCCGGAGCCGGACCGCTGACGACCGGCGGCTCCGCAAACACCGGCCCCTCCAGCGAGCCCGCCGTGCATGTTCCCTCCGGCACATCGGGCCGCGGATCCTTCGTGTAGTCGGAATAATTCTGCGCCGCCGCGGGAATTGCCGCGCCAAAGACCGCCGAGGTCGAGGCGAGGAATGTCCGGCGGTCCATGGCCGGCCCCCGACGGCCGGGCGGCTGTGAACGGGGCGGAGCCGCCTCGGTCTCACGCTCGGAAGCGGATGGAACGGATCCGGAAAGAGGAGGAGTGCCATTTTTCTTTTCGAGGTTCATTTCGAAACAAGATGCCAATCTGATCGTTCATGGCAAGGAAAGAAGGCC
>CAZQUC010000236.1:0-6892 GCA_964596095.1 uncultured Enterobacteriaceae bacterium | reverse complement strand
TTGATTAGCGCTCTCATTTCTGCCGAGTGCCAAGAATCTTTTGGGCGCTGGCGGCACTGGCCGATCAATCGGCCAGACATACTCATCCACTCCGGTGAGTCCGCCCAAGGCCAGCGCGAAATCCGGCAGGCCGGTATTCATGGAGTGCGCCGGAATAAAGGTTTCCACCAAGAAGCCGACCTCCACTTCGTAATGGTCCATGCTCGGACCCAGCATTTGAGCAAAAGCCTCATGCTCTTCCATGAAGGCGGGGCCGGCATGAGTTTCGCCCAACCGCTTTGCGCGCAAAGCAAACACCACCGAGACTTCGCTCACGGTCGGGAACCGTCCCATCGCCAAAGGGCTTGCTCCCAACACGGTGAAATCGGAACTATCGTCAGTCCGGCCGTAAAGCGGTAATATTTGTCCCAACGTCGTAGTGCTGGTGGGAGCCGCGTAACGATGCTCTGGAGGCAGCGTCACGTCGAGAGGGTTGGTTTCCCGAATATATTCCAGGGTATTGAGCGTGATGCCGGCGAAGTCATCAATGCCGGAGCCTGGAAAGAGGCGGTATTTGTCGGCGAGGTTGAAGCCGAGTGCGCCCGTTGGAGGATGAATGGAAAAGATCGTTTCCCGGCCCGGCCCTTGTTGCAGGTATTCCCACAAGGGGCGGTTGATGTCGAGTTCGGTGTAGCGAGAGTCGGGACTACGTCGGGTGAAGGCTTTGGTTAATCCTCTTCCCGAGGGCAGCGAAGAGCGCGCGGCGATGAGTGAGTCGAACTCTGTATGACGGCTCGGCCTCCGATCGACCGGCCACAGCGTCACCCGCGGCAGCCCTTCGGCGGTGAAGTCGGGGGCGCGGCTCTCGGTGGTGAGGAAGAAGCCGCCGCGGGCGAGGCGTGCCACGGCGGCGGGCGGGAGTTCGCCGGTGGCGGCCACTTCGGCGACCGCGGTGTAGAGCCGCTCGATGGATTTCTCCACGTTGCCGGCGGGCGAGGGATCGACGCGTTGCGTGCCGCCGAGCGAGCCGGCGTCAGGAATCCCGCGCGCCACGCGCCACACCCGCCGCGCATCCTCCAGCGGCAGCGTGGCCAGCGCGCTGGTGGTATCGGGCAGGTGCAGCCGTTGGCCGGGAAAGAGCACGCTGCTCAGGCACACGGCGGCGGGATGCCCCATGTCGCGCTGCCATTCGCCGCGCGCGGGTTGGGAGGTGGCATAGGCGCGCTCCTCGGTGGTGTCGCAACGCGGCGTGTCCCAAAAGACGCCCTCGGACGCGGTGTTGACATTGATCTTGCACGTCGCGTCATCGGTCCAGAAGGCCACGCGCGCGACGAGCGGATTATCCGCCGACGCCGCGCGGGCCGTGCCGGTGCGGGTGTTGAGGACCGGCACGAAGCGCCCCTCGGCATCGAGCGGCCCGAGCGTGCCGTCGTGCGTCACATAGAGCCACGCCACGGGCAAGGGGAGGGGATTGGCCCCGGCCGCCGGGGTGAACGAAAACCCTTCCGCGTCGGCGCGCGGATCGACCACCGGATACACCACGCCGCCTTGGCCGTCGGACACCGGCGCATTGAGGTCCGCATACGCCGCGGGCCGGGACGTCCAGTCCGCCGGCCGATCCGCCGCCAGCGCCGCGAGATCGTCGATCACCAACACGGGCGCGGAATACAATTTGTGCGCGCGGCGGAAACGCGGGCCGTCGTCGGAGCGGATCCATGTTTGCAGCAATCCCGGCTGGCTCGTCCACACCGTGCGGGTGGGTTCGGCCGGCTCGTCCGGCGCGGAGGGGACGGGTTCCGAGGTGGGCAGCGACGCCGCGCGCAATTGTCGCAACACCACGCCCGCCGCCACGTCCACCGCATCGTCCAGGGGCGCGGTTTGTGCCGGGAGCGAAGCGGCCGCCAGCGCGCCAAGCCACGGGAGAAGGAGAGCCCCGCGCCGCGGGCGGCGAGGGTTCGTGAGGAAAACGGGGAGCCAGGAAGCCATGGGGAAAAGCCGCGGCTAAGGGCCGCGATTATGTTCGAGTATCCCCATGTGCGGACGCCGCGCAATCGCCTTTGGAATGCGAAGGGAAGCCATCCGCTCTTCAAAAATTTCAGACCTGGCCGAAGATCGTCTTGCCGGTGCTGAGCAGGTCGTCGCAGGCGGTTTTCATGCGCGCGCACAGGCCTTCCTCGGCTTTCTTGAGATAGCTGCGCGGGTCGTAGGCTTTCTTGTCGCCCACTTCGCCGTCGATCTTCAGCACGCCGCTGTAGTTCTTGAAGAGGTGATCGACAATGGGGCGGGTGAAGGCGTATTGGGTGTCGGTGTCGATGTTCATCTTCACGACGCCGTAACCGAGCGTTTCGCGGATTTCTTCCAGCGGCGTGCCGGAGCCGCCGTGGAAGACGAGATCGAATTCCGCCTCCGCCCCGTATTTGGCGACCACGGCGTCCTGGCCTTGTTTGAGGATGTCGGGCCGGAGTTTGACCGCGCCGGGCTTGTAGCTGCCGTGGACGTTGCCGAAGGTGGCGGCGAACATGTAGCGGCCGTGCCCCTGGAGCGTTTCATACACTTCCAGCATGTCCTCGGGCGTGGTGTAGAGTTTTTCGTTCGGCTGGTCGCCGTGATCGACACCGTCCTCCTCGCCGCCGACAACGCCGGCTTCCACTTCGAGGATGATTTCCAGCGCGGCGCACTCCTGCAGCAGTTGCTTGCTGAGGGCGAGGTTTTCCTTCAACGGCAGCGACGAGGCGTCGAGCATATGGGAATTGAACAGATTGCCCCGGCCGGAGGCACGGCGCGCGGCGGTGGCGGCGAGCAGCGGTTGGAGAAAGGGGGCCACCTTGTCGGGCTGGCAGTGGTCGGTGTGCAGGGCCACCAGCACGTCGTAGCGCTCGGCTAGCACGTGCGCAGCTTCGGCCAGCACGATAGCGCCGAGCGCCATGTCCTTGACCGCCGTGCCGGAGGCGAATTGGCCGCCGCCCGTGGAAACCTGGATGATGCCGTCGGATTTCGACTCCGCGAAGGCGCGCAGCGCGCCGTTGAGGGTCGGCAGGCTGGTGACATTGATCGCAGGATAGGCGTAACCGCCCGCTTGGGCGGCATCGAGCATGGCGGCGTATTGTGACGGCGTGGCGATGGGCATGGTGGTGAAAAAAGGGTGACGAGAGTGGCGCAAAGTCCCGCCCGCGCAACTTTTCCCTGCAAGCCGGGTTTGCAGGGATCATGCCATTCCGCACGCTTCTTTTGATGTCCGGCCTGTTCGCGCTGGCGCTTCCCTTGGCGGGAAGGGCCGGGGCCGAAGAGAGCGCTTCCGTCCCGGACGCGGCCGCGGAAGAGGGCCGCCCTCAGGACCAGGGCAAAAAGAACCGCCCCGAGACCGACCGTCCGGAAGGCGGGCGGCGCGACGGACGGCGCTCCGGCCCCGAATGGCTGCGCGAACTGCCGGAAGAGCAGCGTCGGCAGGTCCTGGCCGCGCTCAAAAAAATCTGGGAGGACGAGGATGTGAAAGCCGCCCGCGAGCGGCTCAATACCGCCACGCATAATTACAAACGCACGGTGCGGGCGGCCTTGAACGAGGCCGATCCCGAACTGGCCGAAAGCGTGCGCCCCATGCTGGAGCGGATTTTGCGCGAAAGCCTGCCGTCGCATCGCGGTCCGGCGGGGGGAGGAGGACCGGGTGCGGAGAAGGCCCGGTTTTTCCGGCTGCTGGGCATTTTCCGCTCGCAATTGGATACCCTTTCCGAGGGTGACCGCCAGCTCCTCGAGACCTTGGCCGGCCAAGTGATGAGCGACCCGCGCGTCAAGGCGGCCTTGGCCAGGCCCGAAGGGGATGGGGAGCCCTCGGGGAAGGCCCGTTTGGAGGCGATCAAGACCTGTCGCAAGACCGTGAAAGAGATCGCCCTCGAGCGGGAGCCCCGGCTCAAGGAGTTGCTGGAGACGCTGTGCCAGGCGCCGCCCGCGCCCGCCGGGCGGTGAGGAATGCCGGAGCGGAGGTGGCTTCGCTGGTCGTTGCAGCCTTCTGGAGTGCGGAGGCTTGCCTCCGCTCTGCCGCTCACCGACTTGCCGGTGAGTCAGCAGCGGAGAGAAGGGGACAGAACCCACGGGGGACGCTCCGGCGAGGGCTGCTCGACCTGGCCCGCTCCGAGGGGCAAGCCCCTCCCCCCGCAGAGCGGAGGCAAGCCATCCGCGCTCCAGACGCATCGCTCTCCGAGGCGTTTCCCGAGAGCTTGTTCCGTCCGTCGGCACTGACGCTCCGGCCCACGACAAGGTTCGGAACCCCTTCCAGGGACGAGCAACGTCGCGGCGGCACAGGCCCTTGTCATTCACATGGCGCGCGCCCGGAGCACGCGACGGCGGATTGCCGGTTGAGAATCCGCGGGTTTTCGTCTTTGGTCGGGCATTGCCATGCCGAAAAATCCGCCACCTGCCGAATCATCCCTGCCACCCGCCGTGCCTTTTGAAGAGGCGCTGGCGCAGGTGGAGACCTTGGTCGCGCGCATGGAGAACGAGCGGCTGCCGCTCGATGACCTGATCGCCGCCTACGACGAGGGCACCTCCCTGCTGAAAATCTGCCGCGAGCGGCTGGATGAGGCGGAGCGGCGCGTGGAGTTGATCACCGCCCGCGCCGACGGCTCGGCGGAAACGCGGCCGTTCGCCGCCGATGAGGCCGTCACCGCGGAGGAGGGCGCGGTGCGTTCGCGCCCGAAAGGATGAGGCCGCCGGCCGCGTTATGAGAGAGGGGCGAGACCGGCCCCACCCGTTTTTTTCGCTTTTTCCATTTGTCCAGACCTCAGCTTTTCGCGAACCATGTCATCCGCCGCCATTCCCAACGACCCCGGCTCCGCCGCGGCCTTTCCGTTTTCCGAGTCTTCGCCCGCCCGCTCCACCATGCCCAGTTTCATCACCAGTGCCAAGCCCCCGACCTTTCACATCGCCGGCCCGGCGGATGTGAAGGCGTTGGATGAAAAAGACCTGCCCTTGCTGGCGGAGGAAATCCGACGGGTCCTGATCATGGAACTGGCCAGGACCGGCGGCCATCTCGGCCCCAATCTCGGCGTGGTCGAGTTGACCCTCGCCCTGCACCGAGTTTTCGACACGCCGAAGGACAAATTCGTCTTCGATGTCTCGCACCAGGGGTATGTCCACAAGATGCTCACCGGCCGGTGGCGGCAAATGGAGACCATGCGCACCTACCAGGGGCTCAACGGGTTCTTGCTGCGCACGGAGAGCGAGCACGATTGCTACGGCGCGGGCCATGCCGGCACCGCCCTTTCCGCCGCGCTCGGGCTGGCGGCGGGGCGCGATTTGGCCGGGGGTGACGAGCATGTCGTGTGCATCGCGGGCGACGCCGCCTTCACCTGTGGCCCGACCTTCGAGGCGCTCAATAACATCGCCGCCACCACCAAGCGCCTCATCCTCGTGCTCAACGACAACGAGTGGTCCATTGACCGCAATGTCGGCGCGCTGGCCAAGTATTTCAATAAAGTGGCGGCGCTCCCCGCCTACGCGCATTTGCGGGACAAGGCGGCGTCGGTCATCGAAAAAGTCGGCGGCAAGCAAGTGAAGAACCTCGCCCGCAAGCTCGAAGAAGGGGCGAAGAACCTCATCGCGCCGAGTGTGATCTTCGAGGAATTCGGGCTGCGTTACTACGGTCCCATCGACGGCCACGACCTCCGCTCGCTGGTGCGCATGTTCGAGTTCCTCAAGACCCAGCACGAGCCGGTCATCCTCCACATCCTCACCGAAAAAGGCCGCGGCTACAAACCCGCGCTCGACAATCCCGGCAAATTCCACGGCCTCGGGCCCTACAAGACGGAAACCGGCGAAACCGAGCCGACCGCGACGCCGACCTTCTCGCAGCTTTACGCCGAGGCGCTGGTGCGCTTCGCGAAAAACGATCCGAAGATCACCGCGCTGACCGCCGCCATGCCCGGCGGCACCGGCTTGGCGCATTTCAAAAACGAGATGCCCGCGCGGTATTTCGATGTGGGCATCGCCGAGGAGCATGCGGCGCTCTTCGCCTGCGGCCTCGCCATCCAGGGGCTGCGGCCGTTCCTGACGATTTACTCGACCTTCATGCAGCGCGCCTACGACATGCTCATCCATGACGTGGCCTTGCAAAACCTGCCCGTGCGCCTCGCCATGGACCGCGCCGGCCTTTCCGGCGACGACGGCCCGACCCATCACGGCCTCTTCGATATCGGCTACCTGCGGCACGTGCCGAATTTCATTTTCATGTCGCCCAAGGACGAGGATGAATTCGTGGACATGCTGTGGACGATGGCGCAACACGACACCGGCCCCAGCGCTATCCGCTATCCCCGCGGCGCCGGCCTGGGCGTGGCACCGAAAGCCGAGCCGCAGACGCTGGAGATCGGCAAGGCGGAAATCATCCATGACGGCGAGGATATCGCGCTCATCAGCCTCGGCCCGATGATCGAGCTGGCCCTGGCGGCGCGCGAGGAGCTGGAGCGGCGCGGCCACCGCGTCGCGCTCATCAACGCGCGCTGGATCAAGCCGCTCGACACCGGTGTGCTCGAAACCTACGCCCGCCGGTGCAAGGTGCTCTGCACCTTCGAGGATCACGTCCTCGCCAACGGGTTCGGCGCCGCCGTCATCGAGCATCTCCACACCTGCGGCCTCCACACGCCCGTGGAGCGGATCGGCTGGCCCGACCAGTTCGTCGAGCACGGCAAGGTGTCCATCCTGCGCGAAAAACACGGCCTCACCCCCGAAGCCGCCGTCGCCAAATGCGAGCGGCATTTCGCCGCGACCACCGCTTCCGCCGCCGGGCCGGCCTTGACCGTGGGGTAAGGTGCGTTCATTGCTTCATCGATCATCCTCACGCCGGCCGTTTCCGCGCCGTCCACGTCATTGTGTGCGCCCAGCATGGGCGCGTTGCAAAAGGGGTGCAAGTCCCCTGTGAAAG
>CAZQUC010000235.1:0-6955 GCA_964596095.1 uncultured Enterobacteriaceae bacterium | reverse complement strand
CACTCCAGATGACACGTCTGCGAAGGCATCGACCATTTTTTACTCAACAGGTTCTCAGCGCTCTTCCCACCGGCTCATCTCCGGTCGCGGGAGAGGCGATTTGCCCCAGTTTGCGAAAAATACGCCCGAATTTGCGGTTAGGGGCGACCGGGCGCAAAATCCGGCAAGACGGCGCAAACCTTTGACAAGGCGGGGCATGCGGGACCGGGGGGACGAATGGTAAAGGAAAGCCTCTATGAAATCATCACTTCGACGAATCCGTCGCGCCGCGGCTTTGGGCACGGTCTTCGCGGCCTCTTCCGCCTTCGGCGCTCTCACTTCCATCACCCTGCCGGGCGCCACCGACACCGACGTGTGGCCGATCGGCTCGCTGACGGCGGGACCGAATCCGGGCTACCCCAGCTTCCCCGGTTCGGGCGCGTGGCCCGCTCCCATCGGCTCGGCCACCGGCGGCGACGCCACCTTGAACAAAACCGCCAATGGCACGGGCGGCGGCCCTTATCCGGCCTCCGAGGGCCTCTATTACGGAGGATTCAGCGGCGACGCCAACGTCAATGGAGGCACCTTGACGGTGAGCGACGCCACGCCGCTGACCAATCTCTCCACCGTCGTGTTCCAAGTCGAAATCGGCGAGTCCTGGACTTATGATTTCTTCAACCACGAATTGCCGACCCTGAGTTACAATGGAGGAACCCAGAGTCTGGCCGCCACTTACTCCTCGCTCTTCGATCAACAATATCTCGGAACGATCCCGATGCCTTCGGGAGACGAGCCCATCTATCGCAACACGTATGCGCTGCAATGGGATCTGAACGGCATCGCCGACCCCATCACCTCGTTCTCGGTTTCCTTCACCGGCGTCCAGCACGCCCAGCTTCTCTCCCTGCAGTTGGACCAAAGCGACGCCGTGCTCGCGAATTCGGTGTTGCCGGCGGCGGTGCCGGAGCCTTCGGCTTTGCTGCTGGCGGGAGCATGCGCGGGGTTGGCGGGCCTGCGGCGCCGGCGCGCGTAAACGACCCCACGCGCAATCTGAGGCAAACTTTCGACAAACGACCGCCAGCAGGATGGCACATCACACAGCAACGATAGACATGATGAAACACCCGGTTTTCACCTTCACCACGATGATCCTGCTGGCGGCGGGATGCCCCCGCTTCGTCTCCGCCGCGATCGTCACCCTGCCCTTGGGAGGAAACACCTCCTCGGCCGGATGGAATGATCTCACCATCACGGCCATTCCGGGGTTCGGCGGATTTCCCGGCACGACGGACTGGCCGCGGGCCATCGCCTCCCAAACCGGCGACGGCACGGGCCAACTCACCAAGGTGGCCAATGGCGCGGGCGGCGGTCCTTATCCGGCCGGACAAGGGTTTTATTATGGCGGGTTCAGCCCGGCCCATAACTTCGACGGCGGCACGCTGGCGGTCACGGCGGCGGCCATCGGCGATGTGAAGACGGCCACCTTCCAGATCACCATCGGCGAGGCGTGGAAATACGACTTCAAGGACGGCGTGCTGCCCACCTTGAGCTACAACAGCGGCTCGCAATCCCTGACCGCCACCTACAGCGTGCTGACGGACAAGGTTTTCAACGGATTGATCGAGATGCCTTCGGGCATGGAGGAGATTTACATCAATACCTACGCGTTGCAGTGGGATCTCAGCGCGATCGTGGAACCCATCACCGAACTCAGCGTGCAATGGACGGCCGTGCAGCACGCGCAGATCCCGACCACCTTGCCGACCGGCCCCAATGGCCAGTTCGTGCCGGGGCAAACCGCGCTACAATTGGACCAGAGCAGCGAGGCCTACGCGTTTTCGGTGCTACCGCCGGTGGTGCCGGAACCGACGGCGGTCCTGCTGCTCGCGGCCTCCGCGGTCGCCGGTCTGACGCAGCGGCGGCGCGGCCTTTGAGGGGAACGTCGATGGCCGGAAAGGAGGGAACGCGCTTCCATAGGCACATCGGATGAAGGCTTTCTATAAGGAAAAGAGTGGGGGGCATGGCGAAGCTATGCCAGCCACAGCAGCCGGCTGTCGTGGCGTCGGGCGGTCTGTTGCAGGTGGTAGGCTTGGCGCGTTGAGGGCGGCCCAGCCCCTCAACAGGGGGCCGCGGGCGCCGCGGAGCACGCGCCGTGACACTCCCCGGCGCCACGATCGAGACTTCTGAAACGCCAAGATGACGAGCGAGGACTCCGGTTGGCCTCAGCGATCTTTCAGACCTTCCTCAATACTGCTAACTGTTGGAAGTTGGGATACCCATCCGCCGGGTGCTCAACGGGATACAATGGCCGCTTCCGGCTGTCTCCCGCCAACAAACGAGCCGCTTCTCAAAGCAGCGCGGCCCAGGCCACGCGACGGCGGTGGAAGGCGACGCTGAGGCCGGCCGTGGCGAGGAAGATGATCACACCCGGCTCCGGGATGGGGAGGCCGAGGGCCAGCGCGGCCTCACGGGCGAAGAGAGCGTGGGTGGCGGTGGTGGGATGCAGGTCATCCCAATACAAATACCCGTCGGCGCTGCCGAGACCGCGCGCCGGGTCCGTGGTATTGGTGAAGCCGTAGGCGCCGGGATTGGCGAGCAACTCCTTGCCGAGGCTGTAAATATCGACCGGCACGAGATCGAGGCCCGGATGCGCGGTCTCCAACGCCGCCAATTCGAGGGAGAGCAGCGTGTTGAAGGACTGGGTCAGCGTGCTGATCGCCGCCGGATCACCGGTGGTGAGCGAACGGGGCGTGTCGCCGAGATCGGGCAGATTGGGCACGAGGATGGTGCTCGCGCCGGCGCCGGCCAATGAGGAGATGATGGCCGAGAGATTCTGCACGGAGACGGCGGGATCGGTCTGATTGCCGCCCACGAAATCATTGGCGCCACCCCACACGATGACCAAGTCGTCCGCGGCGAAGCTGCCTCCGCCGGCGAGAAAGCCCGTGGTCTGCACGGTGAGGCTGGGAATCACAAAGGGCGTGAAGGGATTGTCCAGGCCGGTGAGGTCGGTGGCGGCGCCGGCGTAGGCGTAATTCGTGCCGCCGGCCAGGGAAGGCGTGGGAGCGGATAGCCCGAGGTGATCTTCCGCCAGGGTTTCCACCCACAGCGGGCCGTTGGAGAGCCGGCCGTCCGCGTAACCGCTGCCGGGATAAAGGTCGAAGGTGGCGGCCGAGGTATTGCCGCGGTCCGAGAGGCTGTCGCCGAAGACGTAGAGGCCGGTGAAGGTGGCGGCCGGGGCCGCCTGGAACAACGCCGCGGCGAACGCCAGCGCGGCGGCACGGGAAATCAACGATCGCATGAGCATGGAATGAGATGGGGACGCGGGAGGACGCTGCCACAAGGCCGACAAGGCTGGGCAAACAGGCCCGCTCCGTCAAGACGGGACGGACCCGCCTCGGGCGAGGAGATTTCACCGGCTGGATTTCAGACCAGCATGAGCGCGGGCTTCTCCAGCAGCCGGCGCAGGGCTTGCAGGAAAAGCGCGCCGATCGCGCCATCGACCACGCGGTGGTCGGCGCTGAGGCCGAGCCACAAGCGCTCGCCGACCGCAAGCTGGCCTTTGGCATCGACGATGGGTTTCTTCACCACCGCGCCGATGGAGAGGATGATGGCCTGCGGCGGATTGATGATGGCGTCGAAAGTATCGATGCCGTAGGCCCCGAGATTGGAGAGCGTGAGCGTGCCGCCGTTGAATTCATCGGGCCGCAGTTTGTTTTCCTTCGCGCGTTTGGCGAGGTCTTTGACCGCGGCGTTGATTTCGTAAAGCGACTTCTTGTCGGTGTCGGGGATGATCGGCGTGACGAGCCCCTCCTCGATGGCGATGGCCACGGACACATTGACGCGAGCGAAACGGACGATGGCATCGACATCGAAGGCGGCGTTGACCGCGGGCACTTCGCGCGCGGCCGCGGCGGCGGCTTTGACGATGAAATCGTTGACCGTGAATTTGACCCCGCTGCCCTTGGCCTCCTCGGCCTGGTTGGCCTGCACGCGGAAGGCCATGAGCGGCGCGGCGTCGATTTCGACATTGAGGTAGAAATGCGGGATCTGCGTCTTGGAGGCGAGCAGCCGCGAGGCGATGATGCCGCGCATTTGGCTGAGCGGCACGCGCTCGTCCTCGGGACCGACGGTCGGGCGGATGGCGGGCGGTCCGGCCGGCGCGGCGCCACGGCCGCCGTTGGCGCCGGCCTCGAGCACGTCGGCGCGCACGATGCGGCCGCCGGGGCCGGTGCCGGTCAGCGCGGCGAGATCGACCCCGCGCTCCTCGGCGATCTTGCGGGCGAGCGGCGACGCCTTGATGCGGCCCTGGCGCGAGCGCGACGAGCCGCCGGCGCGCGCGGTCCGCGTCCGGCCCGCACGGGAGGAGGAACCGGCCACCGCTTCCTCCTTCGCCGCCGCTTTGGCCGCCACGGGTGGCGGCGCGTCATCCGCCGGGGGGGCTTCGCCGTCTTCCAACAGCATGGCCATCGCGCCGCCGATCGGCACCTTGTCGCCTTCGTTCACATAAAGCTTGTGGATCTTTCCAGCCTCGAATGCGACCTGCTCCATCGTCGCTTTGTCGGTCTGGATGTCGGCGATAACCTGGCCCGGCTTCACCTCGTCTCCCGGCTTGATGTGCCATTTGAGCAGGGTGCCTTCGGTCATGGTGTCGCTCAGCGACGGCATTTCAATGTAGGATGGCATGGGTGTGGTGGAAAAATGCTGGTTCGGAAAAAAGTCGGGACAGGATGCGCCGCGGAAGCGGAGTGGAAAGGAATTCTATTTGCCCGCCCGGACTCAAAACGCAATCGAGTTTCGCAATCGGGCAACCGGCGCGCGGGTCAGGAAAGGATGGCTTTTTCCACAAAATCGCCTACGCTGGCGGGCATGAACCACCATCCACGCCGCCTGCTGCTCCCCCTCGCCGCCCTGCTCCCTTTGGCTTCCGCCCCCGCCGATGAAGCATGGGTTTCCTTGTTCGATGGCTCGTCCCTGCAAGGTTGGCACGTCAGCGCGGCCTCGGGGCATTCGAAAACGAGCGAAAACAAATCGGGCGGGAAATGGGAAGTGGTGGACGGCGCGATCACCGGCGCGCAGGACGTGCCCGGCAACGGCGGACTGCTCATCACCGACGAACAGTTCGGCGACTTCGAGGTGAAGCTGGAGATGAAAAACGATTTCGGTCCCGACAGCGGCCTCTTCCTGCGTGGCACCGAAGAAGGCACGGCCTGGCAGGCCATGATTGATTATCATGCGAACGGCAACCTGATGGGCATTTACGGCGAAGGCGCCTTGGGCGGCCGGCCGCACGTGCGCAACTACAACTTCAAGGACGCGGTCACCGAGATCGACCCCAAACCGACCGGCGAGCCGCCGGTGGCGCTGCCCGTGCTGCCCGAAGCCTGGCCGTATTTCTGGCGCGCCGAGCAGTGGAATGAACTGCGCGCCCGCATCGTGGGCAATCCTCCGCACATCACCACGTGGATCAACGGCGTGAAGATCATGGAGTGGAAGGAAACCGAAGTCCGCCACGCCGCCACCGGCGGCATCGCCCTGCAAGTGCATGGCGGCGGCGATTTCACCAAGCAATTCGTGCGTTATAAAAATATCCAGGTGAAACGGCTCGCTCCCATCGAGGAGGTGAAACTCCCGCAGGTCAAACAAGGAGTGATCGTGGTGGAAGACGGCCCGCGCAACGAAGTGCTGGCCTCCGAATCTCCCGGCACGGATCATCTGCGCTTTGGCGCGCCCGCCGGCGGCGGATCGGCGGCGGCCGCGCCGCCCGTCAACCCTGCCACTCCCGCCACCTCGTTCGCGCCGATTTTGAAATCGCCGGGCAACGAGTGAGGCCCCGGGGAGCGTGGCGCTCCCCTTCCCTGTCACTCCCATAGCGCCACCGGATACTCGCCGGCCTCGTGCAGGGCACGCAGCGCGGCGCGCACGCGAGGCGCGTCCTCCCGGTAGGTCACGCCGAACCAGCTCGCCTCGGAACGCAGCACCCGGCAGCGCTCACGGCCGGCGCGGATGAGTTCGTCGATGGCGAAGGGCAGATAAAACTCCGCCTGGGGGTTGCCGCCCCGTTCGGCGAGAAAAGCCGCGAAGAGGCGCTCGAGATCGGGGAAGATCGACGGCGAGAATCCCCACGTATTGAGCGACACCGGCTCCTCGCCGGTCAGGCGTCGCACCGGCCCGCCAGCCGGCCGGTTTTCCACGGCTCCGTCCACGCGATAGAGGTCGGTCAATTCCTCCACGCTCGAGAGCAACCCGTCCGGCGTGGTTTGGCAGAGGCCGCGCGCCACCCTCCCGTGTTCGGACAACGTGTTCCGCAAGGTGAATGCGACCAACCCATGTCGTGCTGGCGCGGTGGCGAGGTCCGGTGTTTGCAGGAAGGCGGCCAGCTTCGCGAACGACTCGCGCCCGTAGAAGTCGTCCGCATTGATGACCCCGAACGGCTCGTTCACGACCTCGCGCGCCGCCCACGTCGCATGGCCGGTGCCCCAGGGTTTGACGCGCGCTGCGGGCACGGTGAGTCCGGCCGGCACGTCGGCCAGTTCCTGAAACGCGAAATCGACCGCGATTTTCCCGGCAAAGCGGGCGCTCATTCTATCGCGAAAAACCTCGCTGCCTTCGCGGCGGATGACGAACACCACTTTGCCGAACCCCGCCCGCCGCGCGTCGAAGACGGAGTAGTCGAGCAGGGTCTCGCCCTGCGGGCCGAAGGGTTCCTGTTGTTTGTCTTTGCGTTCGCCCGGCGCGGCATGGGTGTTGAAGCGGCTGCTCAGCCCGGCGGCGAGCACGACCAAGGTGGGTGGTATCATCAGGGCAGACTGCGCGGCGGTGAAGCGCGCGGCAAATCGAAGTTTTTATGGAATGCGGAGGCTCGCCTCCGCTCTGGCACTCACCGGCTTGCCGGTGAGTCGAAAACGGAAGGAGCGTGAAAGAACTCCCGGGGCGCCCGCCGGTGAGGGCGGCCCGACCTCTCCGCCCCGAGGGG
>CAZQUC010000234.1:0-6996 GCA_964596095.1 uncultured Enterobacteriaceae bacterium | reverse complement strand
GACAGGCAACGCGTCCCATTCTCTTCTCTCACTTCAATCTTGGCAACTGCGGGAGCATCCGGCATGGTGGCGCATGAAACGATGGTTCGCCCTTGGGGTCGGAGCGGTGGCGCTGTGTCTGCCGCCCGGCGCGCTTTCACCGGTTGCAGCCGAGGACAAGGCCGCGGTCAAACCGCTGGTCCTGCTCTCCGGCAGTGATCTGGCCGCCGAGTGGAAGGTGGTGGATGAAATGAAGGATCACGGCACGGCCACGCTCAAGGACGGGGTGTTGACCCTCACCGCGGGGGAGCCGCTGACCGGCGTGGTCTATACCGGCAAGGCCGAGCTGCCGGTGAAGGACTACGAGGTGAGCTTCGAGGCCCGCCGGATCAGCGGGGACGACTTTTTCGCCGGGCTGACGTTCCCGGTCCGCGACGCCAAGACGAGCGTGACCTTGGTCGCGGGCGGCTGGAGCGGCCGCTGCGTCGGCATCTCCTCCATCCAATACCAGTCGGCGGATGAAAACTCGACGACCACCTGGGTGGAGTTCGAAACGGACAAATGGTATCGCTTCCGCCTGGAGGTGCGGGAAGACCGGTTCAAGGCATGGCTCGATGACAAGGAATTATTCGAGGTCGATACCGAGGGTAAAAACCTCTCCATGCGCTTTGGAGACATCGAGTTCTGCAAGCCGCTCGGTCTCGCCACCTACGCGACCACCGGCGAAATCCGCAAGCTGGAGATCAGGAAGCTCGCGCCGGAAAAGTAGGCCTCAAAACAGCTTCGAGCCTCCCATGCGCTGGCGGTAGGCGGTGGGGCTTTCGCCGGCGTAGCGGGTGAAGCAACGGTTGAATTGCGAGAGCGAGCCGAAGCCGACATCCAGGCACACTTCCGACACGCGGGCGTAGCGGCTGAGCAGGCGTTTCTTGGCCTGGTGGATGCGCTCGCGGTTGAGGTATTCGGTCATGGTCATACCGGCGGCTTCCTTGAAAACCCCGCACAAGTGGTTGGCGCTCAGACCAGCGACGCGAGCGAGATCGTCGAGGGTGTGCTCCTCGGCAAACTGCCGTTGCATGAAGGCCGCGACCTTGCGCACGGGATCGGGCCAGTCCTCGGAATGGCCTTTGAGATGGCGGTCCACGATAGCGGCGAGTTGCTCGGCGAAGAAGACCAGCAGTTGCACCATCGCCGCATAGCGGCCGCCCTCCACCGACGAGCCGGTGAAATACAGGTCGCGCACGTAATCGAGATCGTGCGTGTTGAGGCTGTCGTCTTCCGCGAGCGTGGCGGCGACGGCGGTGAAGACCTCCTCGGTGGGGGCCTTGGTAAAGACCTGGCCGGTGCGCAGATACCCGAGCAGCCGCCGGCCCAGCCAGATCGGCACCGCCGTCACTTGCAGGCCGGCGAAGCATTCCACGGTGGAGGCTTTTTCCTCCGGCATCGCCGAGAGCAGGCTGTGCGCGTCGAGGCAGGCCTGGCACGGGTGCTCGGTCCAGAAGATTTTCCGGCAGAAGGGATTGATGTGCTCGCTGGGGCACTCGCGGCCGCCGAGGGGCGGGCCTTTGGAGCCGTCGGCGGGAGCCTCCAGCCACAGGGGCATCCCCGCCGCCACCTCAAAGGCCCCCTGATACTTCAGGAAAACGGGGTTCCGTCGCAGACGTTGCAGCAACGCTTCCGTCTCCGTCGTGGTCGCTTCGAAGCGGTCGCTCTCCGGCGGCTTTGGAGGCGGGTGGGTATTCGAGAGAATTTCAATCACGGCAGCAAGGGGAGCGGGGTCTGTGTCGCTCTCCACCGTGAGATTAAATCAGTGATACTATTGAATCAAGAGTTTTTTGTCCGTAATTATTGAGTGCTCATTTGACGGCTCAATTTATTGTAAATTGTTGAAATATAGATTACTATATCAACAAACTTCCGAAGTTACACTATGATTATAGATTATTTAATCTAATTTATTTTGAATTCTCCGCTTCCCGCTCCGTCAAGTTCCATGCCACGAGCAACAAGGTGGCGAGGGAACTCAATGGCATGAGGATGGCGGCCAGCAACGGAGTCATACGACCGGACAAGGCCAACGCCAGCACGGCCAGATTGTAGGCCAGTGCGAAGGAGAACGCCATGAGGACAGCGTGCCGATGACGCCGCGCGGTGTCGAGCAACTGGCGCACGGGCCGGATGCCGCGGCTGAGGAAATAGAAGTCGGCTTTTTCGGTGAGCAGCCCGCGCTCGATGGCCGGCGTGCCGCGCACGAGCGCCGCATCGAAGGCGAGGCTGTCATTGGCGCCGTCGCCGATGAAGAGCGCATCGGGCGCGTTGGCGTGAATCCACGCGGCTTTGGCTTCGGGGCTGAGCCGGGCACGGGCGTGGTCGGTGGGCAGGCCGATGAGCCGGGCGAAGGATTCGACTTTTTCCGCGCGGTCGCCGCTGAGGACATTGATCCGGTAACCTCTGACGCGGAGCCGGGTCAGCTCGTCGAAGGCATCGGGGCGGGAGGCTTCGGTGAAAAAGAACGCCGCCACGCTCACGCCATCGCAGCGCAGCACGACATCGGCCTGGTGGTCGTCCACGAACCCGCCGGCGGGCGGCGTGAGACCGGGCGGCATCCAGTCGTGCCGTCCGAGGCTCCACACGGCGCCGTCGGGCGCGGTCCAGACGAGGCCCTCGCCGGGGTATTCCACGGGCAGCGCGGGCGCGGGGAGCGCCGTTTCCGGGGACAGGCGGCGGGCCGCCATCGCCTGACGCAGGGAGATCGAGAGCGGATGGCGGCTTTCGCGCACGAGATGCGCCAGGGCCTGGCGCACGGCGGGGCGCAGGGCGTCGAGCGTTTCGGGATGGAGCAATTGCGGCGCCTCCATGGTGAGGGTGCCGGTCTTGTCGAAGATGACGCGCTTCACATGACGCAACCGGCCCCAGAGGTCGGGGCGGCGGACGAAGAGACCGGCGCGGCGCATCCGCGCGACCGCGAGTTCGTGCGCGAGCGGCAACGCCACGCCGAGCGCGCACGGGCAGGAAACCACGAGCACGGAGATGAAAACCTGCAACCCGCGCGTCCAGTCTGTCGTCCCCGCCCAGGCCAGTCCGCCCGCGAGGGCGAGGATGATGACCACGCCCAAATAGACGCGCAGCAGGCGGTCGGTGCGGCGGGTGGCGGGATCGTCCAGCGACGCGGTCGTGGGCGCGCTGAGTTTGGCGAGGAACGAATCGGCCCAGTCCTCCCTCGCGCGCAGCCGCAGGGCGGCGCGGCCGAGATTGACCGCGCCGGGCGGAATGATCCCCCCCGCCGTCCACGCGCGCGGCTCGGCTTCGCCGGTGATCCATTCCAAGCTGAGGCTGCCGGCGGCATCGAGCAGGTCGGCGGCGACGGGATTGACCGCACCCGAGGGCAGCGCGAAAACGTCGCCGCGCTGGAGATCGGACACGCGGCGGGAGGCGCGGCCCGTGGCGGTGTCCGGCGTTTCCACCGAGACCTGCTGCATCAGCGGATCGGCCCGCAGCAACCGCGCGCGATGCCGGGAGACGGAGGCTTCCTGCCAGCGCCTCCCCAGCAGCATCAGGAAAATGAAGGTCGCGACAAAGTCGAAATACAACAGCGATGGATGCCCGCTGAACCAGCCGATCATCGAGCCGAGCCACGCCGCGATGATGCCGAGCGAGATGGGCACGTCGAGATGCAGCCGGCGCAGTCGCAGCGCGGCCCCGGCCCGCGCGATGAAGTAGCTGCCACAGGCCAGCAGGCTGAGCGTGGCCGAGGCGGCGGCGATTAGCTCGAACACGCCGGCCAGCGCGAAGCTTTCCTCCATCCCGAGATACCGCGGCAACGTGAAGGCCATCGCATTGAGGGCCAGCCCGCCCGCCAGACCCAGCCGCAAGCCGCTCGCAGCGGACGACGCCGCGCGTTCGCCGGTGGGCAACCCGAGCAGATAACCGAACGACGCCAAGCGGGAGACAAAGGCCGGGAGGTCGAATTCCTCGATGGCCCAGGAAAGGGTGACTTCGCCGCGCTGCGCATTGACAAAGAGGCGGCCCGCGCCGGGTTGTTGCTGGAAGAGCGCCTCGATCAACCACACGCACCCCATGCAACTCACGCCCTGGAGGTCGAGCCGGGTCTCGGCCACACCGCCCGGCGCTTTGGATTCGGCCATCGCCTGGATTTCCTCGGCCCACGCGGTTTGCGTGGGGAGCAGGACGGATGGCCCGGCGGGCAGCAGGCGTTCGCGGCCGCGGAGTTCGTAGAATTTGCCGAGGCCTTCGCCTTCGATGAGATCATGCACGAAGGCGCAGCCCTCACAGCAGAAGCGGTCATCCGGCGACGACGGGGTGAACGGCGTGCCGCAATGGTCGCAGGAATGATGGCGAAGTTCAGCGGTCATGGGAATGGAGAGTTAAGGGAACGCGGCCTGCGGGCGCGTGACGCGGGCTTCCAGCCCGCGCGCTCCACGGGCATTTTGCCCGTGGCCTACGCCGGGCAGAATGCCCGGCGGGCGCGCGGCCAGAATGGCCGCATCACCAATGATGAAAGGGCATGGCATAAAACGACAAAACGAGATCACAGCAGCTCGCGCCTTCCGCGCCGAAGCCCAGCGTGCCGCGCAGCCGCCAGACCAGCACGACGGCGGAGACCAGCGCGAGCGTCCGCTGGCACACGCGGAGCCGGGCCGGGCTCAGCCGCGCGCCGAGCAATTTCCACGATCCTTGCGCGAGCCACAGCAACGGCACCGTGCCGAGCGCGAAAGCGAGCGAAAATTCCAGCCCCTTCACCGCCGAGCCGGTCAGCAGACAGGCCGCGAACATCAGATAGAGCGGCCCGCACGGCAGCAGCGGCGTCAGCAGCCCCAGCACCGCACCGCGTTGCCAGAGCGGGCGACGCGAGGCCAGCAGCTTCGTCCGCACGTAGAATTTCTGCACGAACCACGGGCGCGGAAGTTTGGGCTTGAGGCCGAGGCCGACCGCCAGCAACACCAGCACGAGAAACCACGGCAGCAGCTTCAGCGGTCCGCTTTCGACCCACGACAGCGGCGCCTGCCCCAGCGCCCCGCAGGCCGCGCCCACCGCGCCGTAAGACCCCAACCTCCCGGCATGGTAGGAGGCGGACGGGCGCGGCAGGGCGGCACAGGCGAGCGGCCCGCACATCCCTGCGCAGTGCAGGCTCGTCACCGCGCCTGCCACCAGCGCGGCCATGGTCGTGTCAATCGGGGGCAGCGTCATGGCACGGCGGGCGCGGAGGTGGTGGAAGCCGGAGCGGGCAGCGGATCGTTCAGCACGTCGCGCGGGGAATGCTTGATCGCGAGCGTGAGAAAGACCGACCACACACCGATGATGGCGAGAAACGCGGCCACCACGAAGAGCCACGGGCGATCCGCGAGCCAGCTCCCGAGGCCACCGGAAACCGGTGGCACGGTGGAACGCTCCTCTGCGGGTTGGGAGGGAGTCATGGCGGTCAGCGTGGTCTTTTTCATCGGCGCAAAAAGGTTTCGTCGAGCAGGCGTGGATCGGGGCCGGTGAACTCGAAGCGTTTCTCCACCACCACCGGCCCGGGTTCGCTCTCGATGCGCAGCGTCAGCGTCTGCTTGCCGCGATAGGTCGCGCGCGGGATTTCCACGATGGTGGCGACGAGATGCTCCTGCTGCGGTTCGAGCGTGAAGCGCGCCTCTGGGCCGCTCATCACCGTGCCCTCCGGCGCGTCCGGCAGCGTGAGAGTGAAGGTGCGCGGCCGCGTCTGTTTGTTGAGCAAGCGAATCTGGAATTGGTTGCGCACCACGTTCTTCTGCGGGTCCACGTAATACGGCGTGCCGGGCAGGCGGGTCAGCCCGGCCTGGAAGGGTTTGATTTTGGTGATCGCCAAGGTCAGCGCGCTCAGGCCTGCGAAGAGGAACGCGGTATAGACGAGGATGCGCGGCCGCACCCAGCGCGTATTTTTGCCGGAGAGGCCGTTGAAGGAATCGTAGCGCACCAGCCCGCGCGGTCGATGCAATTTGGCCATGATGTCGTCGCAGGCGTCGATGCAATTGGCGCAGCCGATGCACTCGATCTGCAGGCCGTTGCGGATGTCGATGCCGGTGGGGCAGACCTGCACGCAGCGCAGGCAATCCACACAATCGCCGATGCCGGGACCGGGCTTGCCGCGCGGTTCGCCGCGTCCGGCGTCGTAGCCGATGACCATCGTGTTGTCGTCGGTGAGCGCGCTTTGCAGACGGCCATACGGGCAGATCATGATGCAAAACTGCTCGCGGAAAAATCCGAACGTGCCGTAGAGCGTCAGCGTCAGTCCCATCACCATGCCGAAGGCCAGCAGGTGCTCGCCGGGCCGGCTCGCCATCATGTTCCACAGCCGCGGCAGCGACACAAAATAGGACAGGAAGACGTGAGCGATGAGAAAAGAGACGAGGAGAAACAGGCCGTGTTTGAGCAGGCGCTTGGCCAGTTTGGCTCCTTCCAGCGGGGCCGCGTCGAGCCGGCGGCGCGCGGGGGCGTCACCTTCGATCCACCGCTCGATGCGCCGATAAACGTGCTCCAAAAACACGGTGTAGGGACAGGCCCAGCCGCACCAGATCCGCCCCAGCACCGCGCTGACATAAAACAGCGAGAACCCCAGCCCGCTGATGACGAAGAACGTCAGCCACAAGTCCTGCGTCGCGAAGGTCAGCCCGAAGAGATGGAAGCGGCGCTCCATCGTGTCGAGAAACACGGCGGGAAAGCCGTTCACGGGGATCCACGGCAGCGCGATGTAGATGAGCAGCAACAACGCCGCGAACCACCGCCGGGCCGTGGTGAAGCGCCCCCGCGCATCGGCCGGATGCAGCCGATGGTGGCTGCCGTCACGATTGATCGTCGTGACGGAATTGATGGTGGGCAGCTTGAGGCTCATGTCTGGAAAAACCATTCCATGTGTTGAACCCCGGAGGAGTTCTCCGTGAATAGCCGGGGGTCGGAGCGAAGCGCAGCCCCCCGGATCGTCGCGCCCGCGAGGATCGACCCCGGAGGGGTTGCCCAATGCGGACGGCGCAGCGCCAGGTGGAC
>CAZQUC010000233.1:0-7000 GCA_964596095.1 uncultured Enterobacteriaceae bacterium | reverse complement strand
AAATCCCGCTCGATCTGGACGGGCGTCCGTTGCGTTACGCCCGCGATCCGCAAAACGGTCGTTACAAAGTGTGGAGCCTCGGCCTCGACGGCACGGACGAGAGCGGGACCATCGTGCAGGATGACCCGCGAAATCCGCAGTCGTGGGGAGGCAAACAGGGCGATTGGGTGTGGGAATATCCGGCGGCTCCGGCGGCGGGTGACGGGCCATAGCTTCTTTGTCATGGCGTTATGGCGAAGCCATGCCAGCCACAGCAGCCGGGGGTTGAGCGCAGCGATACCCCCGGACCGCAGGTCAAAATTGCGTCCGATCCCGGAGGGATCGCGGCACTCCATCTTCTTGGTAAGGACGTATCCTTTCAAGGCCCGCTTGCTGTGATCCTTTCAGGATCAGAAGGTGGTGGGGGCTCTTTTCCGGGGGTATCGCTGGCGCTCAACCCCCGGCTGCTGTGGTTGGGATGGCGTTGCCATCGCGTGTCGGCCCCTTGTGCGGAAAAGGCATGATTGTCTCGCGCAAAGGGCGCGAAGCCCGCAAAGAGTTAAAACAAGAACCGGTCTCTCCAGAAAAAATCTTGGCGGGCTTGGCGCCCTTTGCGCGAGCCTCTTCAATGTCCGCCGCCTTCACGCGTCCCGGTCGAACGGCACGCCGGCATTCCATTCCCCGGAGAAAATTGCATTCGCCAGACGCGGAAGCGTTTCTATGATGCGCGGCATGGCAGAAGCAATTCCCAATTCCCCCGAGCCGGCCGCCGGTTCCTCCGCGCATGAGGAGACGATCCTGTGGGAGGGCACGCCCTCGTCGTGGCAGAATTTCTGGTGGTGGGTTTCCATCATCGGCATTCCGGTGGCGATCTGGCAGCACATCGTGTTGAAAAACACGAGAATCCGCCTGACCAGCCAGCGGCTGAAAATTTTCACCGGCGTCTTCAACAAGCATACCGAAGAGATCGAGCTTTACCGGGTGAAGGACTGGACCTTCTCGCAGCCTTTCCTGCAACGGGTGCTGGGGTATGGCCAGGTCAATGTGGTGTCCTCCGACCGCACGGCGCCGAACGTCACCTACGGATGGCTGAAGGACGCCAAGGGGTTGACGGAAAAACTGCGCGCCTCGGTGGAGGCGGTGCGCGATCGCAAGCGCGTGCGCGCGCTGGAGGTCGATGATCATGAAGGCGATGGTCTGGGAGGGGATACTTTCTCCTGATGGAAGCGGCTCCGCCTTTTTCCACCGCGCCGGTCTGGATCGACGGCCACATGCACACGCCGTTGTGCAAGCACGCCTTCGGCGAGCCGGAGGCTTACGCGGAGCGGGCGCTCGCCGCCGGTCTCGCGGGCATCACCTTCACCTGCCACAGCCCGATGCCGCGCGGCTGGTGGCCGGAGGTGCGGATGGATGAATCGGAATTCGACGACTACGTGGACTTGATCGCCAGCGCGGCGGAGCGTTACGCCGGGCGGGTGGTGGTGCGCCTGGGGCTGGAGAGTGATTGGTTTCCCGGCATGGAGGGGTGGCTGGAAAAACTCCACCGCCGCGCGCCGTTGCATCATGTGCTCGGCTCGGTGCATTTTTTTGGCGATGAATACATGGAACGGTTTTTCACCGGCAATGTGCTCGCCTTCCGCCGCCAGTATTTCCGCCATCTGGCGGAGAGCGCGGAGTCGGGCTTGTTCGATACGCTGGCCCATCCCGATCTGGTGAAAAATTTCCAGGCCGTGGATTGGGATTTCGAGGAGGTGCGCGACGATGTGGAGGCCGCGCTGGCCCGCATCGCGAAGACGGGTGTGGCCATGGAGCTGAACACCTCCGGCCTGCACAAGCGTTTCCCGGAGATGAATCCCGGCCTGGAAATGCTGCGGCTGATGCGCGCGCATGGCATCCCCGTGGTGGTCGGCTCGGACGCGCACCATCCCCAACGGGTGGCGGCGGATTTCAAGATGGCGCTCGCTCGGCTGGAATCGGCCGGTTACGAGGAGGTGTCCTTTTTCATCGGGCGCGAGCGGCACAGCCTCCCGCTGGCCGCGGCGCGGGCGGGGCTGGTGTGACTTTTGGAGTGCGGACGGCTTGCCTCCGCTTTGGGTGAGGGGCTTGCCTCTCGCGAGGGGGGGCATCTGCGATTTCTCAGAACTCCCGGCGGTCCTTTTTTCCCGGCACTCTCCCCGTCCTCCTCACCGGCAAGCCAGTGAGTTCAAGAGTGGAGGCAAGCCGTCCGCACTCCAAAAAAATGAGGTCGATCCCGCTTTCGCGTTGTCGCCGGGGCGTTCATCCACTACAACACGGGGGCGGAAGGGGCTTCCCTGGCCCCGCCCCAGGCATGAAGGAATACGCTTACATTCACGAGGAAGGAAGATTGCCCGAGCTGCTGGAAGACATCCCGTTCTTCAAGCAATTCAGCGCGGGGCATTTGAATGACATTCTTTATTCGAGCTATTTCCTCGAATGCGAAGCCGGCGAGGTGCTGATCCGCGAAGGGGACGAAGACCAGCGCGTTTACATCCTGCTCCACGGCGCGGTGGAGATCACCAAGAGCGGCGAATTCGTGGCGCGGCTCGCGACCGCGGGCGATGTGTTCGGCGAAATGGCGATCGTCAGCGGCTCTCCGCGCATGGCGACAGTCACTGCCACCGCGCCGACGCTCTGCCTGGTCATCGACCAGCAGTTTCTGCACGAACTCAAGCCCGCCGGGACCAATGACGGCTACTACGCCGCGTTTTACGGGTTTCTGAGCAAACTGCTGGCGTCGCGCCTCCACGCGGCGACGACGCGGATCGCGGGATTGGAACGGGAGCTGGAAAGAACGCGCGTCGTTGTGGCCAAGACCTCGCCGCTCCGCCCGTCGATCAAGTCGCCGCGCCGCACGCCGCCCCGGATTTACCAGCGCAGCAAAAAGACATCGAGGAAGAAGTAACCCGCCATCGCGAGGCCGAAGCCGACCTTGAGCAAGAGGCCGGCCATGGTGCCGAGCAGCGTGCCCCAGGTGGATTTGGCGGCGGGTTTCAGGTCGCGCCGGGCGATGAGCAGCTCCGCCACCAGCGCGCCCACCACCGGGCCGATGAAAATCCCGGGAATGCCGAAAAAAATCCCCACCAGCGCTCCGGCCAGCGCGCCCCACGCGCCCCATTGGGTGGAACCGAAATATTTCGCGCCCAAGGCGCTGCTGGCGGTTTCCAGCAGTTGCGAGAGGGTGGCCAGCAGGGTGAGGATGAGGATCCCCGGCCAACCGATGCCCGGATCGGCCGCGTCCAGCCAGTAGCGCATGGCCAGCGCATGCCAGATGGCGGCGATGAGAATGAGCGCCGTGCCCGGCAGCAGCGGCAGCACCGTGCCCAGCAGACCGATCAACAGCAGCAGGCCCGTGATGAGCCAGACGACGCCGAATTGCGTGTTCTCCCACAGCCCGCGCCACCACTCGGCGCCGGGCCATTTCAACCAGGACGGCCACGAAGGCCACGACCATGCGAGCCAATGCCACATCGGAGCTTTCTATAGTGCGGATTCGGCCGGGCGCGCGGTATTAAATCGAGCGGAATTTTTCATCAAGAAGGGGAGAGGAAATATGAAAGGAGAGGGGGGTGGTTTTTCGCGCCGAACTCGCTTGCGTCCGTAAACGCCTCATCTTGCCACTAGCGGAGCCGGGATGGGGTCAAGCAGTCGTTTTGAAGGTTTGACGAGTTCCGCAAACTCCATTCGTCCATTGGCGAGAGCCCAGTCATAGGCTGTTTTGCCTTCGGAGTTTCGAAAGTCGCGGTCAGCGCCTTTCTCAAGGAGCAATTCAATAATCTCTTTATTGCCGTCGAGGACGGAGCACATGAGCGGAGAAGCCCATTTGTTATTCCCGGGATTGACCTCGGCCCCGGCGGCGATCAAGGTCCTGACGGCAGCGGTTTGTCGCGTCATAATGGCGTTCGTGAGCGGAGTTTGATTGTGCATGGCAATCCCGTTGACATCGTAACCCGATTTAATAAGACGTTTTATTCCATCAACGTCACCATTTCGGGCCGCTCTCGACAACTCATCGGCCCGAATCATGCTCCGGCAACCACCGGAAATGCATAGAAGAAAGGCCGCTGTGGCCACGGTTGCAATTGCCGATGAATAGCGCCGAACCATGGGGAACGATCAGTAGAAAGAAATGACTGTCAAGGGATGCGGCGAAGCCCTTCCAAGGAAAGGGCGTAAAAGAGAAGGTCTGGCATCACCGGTCAATTGCTCTTGTCCCTGACGGGACGCGCTCAGCGTGTTGGCCGGGCCGGCCCATTTTCCGCCGTCAATCCTCTTGCGTGGCCGGGGCGGCTCGCTGATGTAGCGGCCATGCAAGGTCTGCTGGTATTGGAAGACGGGCGGGTGTTTCGGGGCGAGGCGTTCGGGCATCCGGGCACCTCGACGGGGGAGATTTGTTTCAACACCTCGATGACGGGGTATCAGGAAGTGCTGACCGATCCCAGCTACCGCGGCCAGATCGTGGCGATGACGTATCCGTTGATCGGCAATTACGGCACCAACGCGGCCGATCAGGAAAGCGGGGAGCCGCATGTGCGCGGGTTTGTCGTCGGGGAACTCAGCCCGCGGCCCAGCAACTGGCGCAACGAGGCCTCGCTGGAGGACTATCTCGCAAAATGGAAACTGACCGGCCTGCAGGGGATCGACACCCGCGCGCTGACCAAGCACCTGCGCACGCGCGGCGCGATGCGCGCGCTCATTTCCAGCGAGCCGCTCAGTGACGAGGAGGCCGTGGCCCGCGCCGCGGCGAGCACGCCGATGGAAGGTTCCGATTACGTCCGCGAGGTTTCGACCAAGGAGCCTTACCTGTGGGATCCGGAGGACGCGGAGAGCCCGGAATGGACGCTCTCCGGCCCCAAGCCGCTGCCCGAGGTGCGCCGTCGCGTCGTGGCCTACGATTTCGGGATCAAGAAGAACATCCTGCGCCGGTTGCGGCAGCAGGGGTTCCAGGTGCAGGTGGTCAATGCCCGCGCGACAGCCGAGGAGGTGCTCGCGCTCCAGCCCGACGGGGTGTTTCTCTCCAACGGCCCCGGCGACCCGGCGGCGCTGGATTACGTGCATCGGGAAGTGCGGCAGCTGGTCGGGAAGAAACCGATCTTCGCCATTTGCCTCGGGCACCAGTTGCTCGGCCATGCCTTCGGGGGCAAGACGTTCAAGCTCAAGTTCGGTCATCGCGGGGGCAACCAACCGGTGCAGGATCTGCGCACCGGCAAGGTCGCCATCACCAGCCAGAACCACGGATTCGCCGTCGATGCCGAGAGCCTGCCGGCCAATGTGGAGGTCACCCACGTCAATCTCAACGACGGCACCGTCGAGGGGTTGCGGCACAAGGAGCATCCCGTCTTCAGCGTGCAATACCATCCCGAAGCCGCGCCCGGCCCCAATGACGCGCGGTATTTTTTCGAGGAATTCGCGCGGTTGATTGACGGGCATCCCGCGTGAGGCGGCGTGCCCTGTGGAGACAGGGCGGCGGCAAGCCGACGGCGCGCCCTGCTTTGGATCGGGCATGCCCTTTGAACCCACGCCCACCGGCAAGCGGCGTGGCGCTCTCGGTTGTCTTCGGCGGTCGTCGCTTCGCTCCGGCTCCTGCCGCACTCTCTCCAAAAGCCGCCCGAAAGACTGCGGCAGAAAAAACAAAAAATAATCGAAAAGGCTTGACCCGTTTCGAGTGAATCGCAGAGAATGCGACTTCTTCTTTCACCCCGCCTCCTCTCCCCCTGTGACGACCCCCAATGAAAACAGCATCCCCCATCATTCTCGCTCTCCTTTCCGCCGGTTCCCTCTGCTTTAGTCCTGCTCATGCGGAATCGGTGGTGTTTGAAATCGGCACTTTCGACGGCACTCAGGCCGAGTTTGAACAGGAATCCGATACCTACAACGACCCCCAATATTATTGGGAACCCGGCGATTACAGCGAGATTTCGGGTTATGGCGGCTTTGGCACGGTTTACGAAGGCCCCGATCCGGAAATCCTTCAGGATGGGCCGACGGCGGAGACTTGGGGTGATTCCGCGGACGGGTTTCCCCGCGCCTTGGTGCCGGGCCGTCCGGTCATCGACATTTTCTTTCAACTCACCGCCTCCGAAGCGGCTTCCGAGGCGCTGCTGTTTGAAACGGAGCTGATGGGATTAGGCGCCGGCAGCTCGCATGATTTGGTCGTTTACTTCAATAACGTCCCCGTGCATCCCTTCGCGAACATCCGGGGGGACACTTCCGTGAAGCTGTATATTTCGCGCCAATTGCCGGGAGTGTTTTTTGATGAAGGCCCCAATGTGCTGTCCATCCGGCGCACCGGGGGCGGCGTGGACAGTCCCTGGATCCAATTCGACGCGTTGCGGCTGACGGCCGAGGTGGCCTCGCCGACGGAATTCCTGTGGCAGGTCGGTTACTTCGACAACAACCAGGCTGATTTCGAGCAGGAAACCAATGCTTTCAACAATCCGCAATATTATGCGGCGGCGGGAGACTATACCGAAACCCAGGGCCAAGCTGGACCAGGCGACGTGTGGGAAGGACCCGATCCGGAAATCTGGCAGGATGAAAGCGGGGATTGGGCCGAGACCCTGGATGGCTTCCCGCGCGCGTTGGTGCCGGGCCGTCCGGTCATCGATATTTTCTTTCAACTCACACCGGCCCAGGCCCAGCAGGATTACCTGGCTTTTACCACCGTCCTTTTCAGCATGGGAGCCAATAGCTCCCATCACGTCAAATTTTATCTGAACGGCGAGTTGTTTTACGTCGGGGCGAACCTTTCATCCACGACCCAGGTCGAGACGCTGATCCCTCGCCGCGGGATCTTGGGGGAGGGTATTGGCGCGCCCTTTCACGCGGGGGCGAATGTGTTGTCCCTGGTGCGGATCGCGGGCGCGCCCTTCGATCCCGAAGTCACGGAAGTGCTCGAGGACGAGCGCGAAGCCCCGGTGAACAATCCGTGGATTCAGTTCGATGCGTTGAAACTGGAAACCGCGGCGTCTCCGGCCGCGACCGCCACCCTCACCGTTTACGA
>CAZQUC010000232.1:0-7010 GCA_964596095.1 uncultured Enterobacteriaceae bacterium | reverse complement strand
GGGCCGTTCCTTTCACAGACTTCCCTGCTCGATGGCCACGGCGTCGGGGCCGTTCCTCTCCAACGGAGGCGACGCGGGATACCAGCGATACAACATGAAATACACCAGCACGCCGGTCACACTGACGTAGAACCACAGCGGCCAGGTGACGCGGGCGATCTTCCGGTGCCGCGCGTCGTCGCGCTTGAGGCCCCGGAAGAGCGTGACCAGCGCCAGCGGCACGATGGCCATGGCGAGGATGATGTGGGAGATGAGCATCACGTAATACACCGTGCGGATCGCGCCCTCGCCGCCGAAGGGCGTATGGACGCCGCGCACGGCGATCTTGTGCAGGACGTAAAAGACGAGGAAGACGCAGGAGACGCCGAACGCGGCGAGCATGGTCTTGCGATGCGCGTCGATCTTCTTTTGCTTGATGAAGACCAGCGCGACGACGAGCAAAATCGTCGCGAGACCGTTGAGCGAGGCATTGAGCGCGGGCAGATCGTGGATGGACATGGAAAACGGAAAGCGGATGGCGGCGCGAGCGGCGGGTGATTCTAAATGTCGCCCATCAACACCGGCGAGTGCAAAGAAACAGGAAAGCGATTTTCCTGAGAGACGGCATGCCCATCTCATCCAGGCCTTGCGGGCTGAAAACTGAAAACGGAAGACTGAAAACTCTCTTCAACGCTTCTTCCCCGCGGCCTCGGCCTCGGCTTCCGCCAGCACGTCGGCGACGTCGCTTTCCAGCTTGGCCAGCACGAGATTGCGGATGCCGGGATCGGGTTCGTCCATCTTGTAGGTCTCGCGGATGTGGCGGTTGGCGTCGATGAGGGTGAGGCGCAACTCGTGGTCCCAGAGATCCAGTTCGTTGAGCCGCTCCTCCACCGGCACTTCGCGGACGGGCTTGAATTGATACGCCTTGGTCATGTAATAGCGCAGCGCTTTCTGGTCGCCGGTGACGAACCACCAGTTGGACCGATCAAGTTCCTGCGCGTCGATGAACCGGGTGAGCTGCTCCGGCGTGTCGTGGTCCGCGTCCAGTGTCACCGAGACGAGGTGGAATTTGGGATGCCCGGCGAAGCGGGTCTGGATCGTCCGCATGGTATCGACCAGCCCGGCGCAGCCGCGCGGGCAGGTGGTGTAAACGTAGGCGACGAGATAGACCTTCCCATCCAGCTCGCTGAGCTTGATCTTCCGTCCGCTCGCCTCGAGGGCGTCGAGATCCATGTCCAGCCGCCCGAGATACGGCAGGCGCTGGTCTTGGGCGATGACCTCGGGCACGACTCTTTTGAGCAGGATGTTGATGCCGACGAGACCGCCGACACAGATGAGCGCGACCAGCATCCACACGGTCCAGGGGCGGACGCGTGGGCGGTCTTCAGGTGGGGGAACGGGAACCGGAGTGGACATGATGTGGTGAAAGAAAAAACGGAGATCGCCCGGCGGACGGGATGACCAAAGAAGCGCCGCGCGGGCCGGAATTGGTGGGGCTTTCTCCCGCCGACGCGGACCGCCCATCCTGTTTGCCTCAGTTGCATTCGAACAGAAGGAAGGGAAGAACGCAAAGAAATCGTGCGGAAGTATCTTCCCTTCCTTCCTTTCCTTCTGTGAAAAAAATCTTCAGTGAATGGTGTTGGTCTTGGGAACGGCGGCGGGTGAGGGCGGTCAGCGTTTCGCGAAGAGGAGCACGAAACCGAGGGCAACGGGAAGATGGATGAGGGTGCCGAAAAACAACCGGCGGGCCACGGGGCGGGTGCGTTCGCGGCGGAAGCGCCACGCCAGCCACAGCAGCCACAGCGTGATGCCGAGTCCGCCCGCCGTCGCGGGCCAGGTTCCGAACCCATACCCCCACGGCATGGCCATCACCGGCAGCAGGCAGAGGGTGAACAGAATGGAGAGGAAGCTCGTTTTCGAGCCGTCGTCATCGTCATTCGACCACATCACGAAGCCGCCGCGGAGGTATTCGTCGCGATACATCCAGTTGATGGCCAGGAAGTGGGGGAGTTGCCAAAAAAATAACAGCGCGAAGAGATGCCACGCCTCGGGCCGCAGCACCCACTCCAGGCGGAAGCCGGTGGCGGCCGGAGAGGGGCCCAGCACCGCCGCCCATCCGATGACCGGAGGCAGCGCGCCGGAGACCGCGCCGACCAGGGTATTGAGCGTGGAGCGCCGTTTGAGCGGGGTGTAGATGAAGATGTAGCACACCAGCGTGGCCGCCGCGAAGGTCGCCGCTTCGACGTTCACCTTGTGGTTGAGATGGACCAACCCCCAACCGCAGGCGACCAATCCCAGCGCGAAGGCCGCGGCCGCCGGCATCCGCTGGGCGGGCAGCGGCCGGTCCGCGGTGCGGGCCATGCGCGCGTCCGCGTCGATTTCCATCATCTGGTTGAAGACCGCCGACCCCAGCGCGCAGAGCGTGGTGCCGAAAAGCGTGTGCGCGAGCAGCCACCAGTCGATGGCGCCGCGCGCGCCCAGCCAGTAGCCGGCAAAGGTCGTCACCACCACCAGCGCGCTCAGCCGCGCCTTGGTCAGCGCCATGAGGTCGCCCCGCGCTAGGCGCATGTCCAGGGTGGTGGAGGCGATGGCAGGATTGGATGAAGACGCGTTCATGTGGGTTGCGACGTGATGGGGCCGGCGGAAGGCCGCTCCTCCGGCGAAGACGGAGCCGCCGCCGGCCGCGCGAGCAGGCCGTGATGCGGCGTGGCGGCGAAAGATTTGACGACCAGCGCGAAGGCGCAAGCCAGAATGGTGAGGCCCACGATCACGTGGAAATTCGTCACCCAAAACACCGGGGACAAGTGCAGGCCGGGGGCCACTTCGGTATGCGGGTCCACCTTGTAGCGATCCATGGTCAATAGGACCAGCACGCCGAAGGTGATCTGCCCGGCAATGAGCGCGGGCAGGCTCCACGCGAGCTTTTTCAAGGAGCGATGGGCGGCCACGCGGCGGTGGAATTGCCAGGCGGTGGCCAGGGCGAAGAGGAACACGACCACGCCCCAGAATTTGTGGGAGAACAGCAAGAGCAGATCGCCTCGTTCAACACCGGGCCAGAACGAGCCGCCGGTGGTCAGCACGTCCAGCGCCGCCGGCAGACTCCGCTGCGTGTGCCGCACCGTGGCGCCGAGCGTGAGTTGGACGAGGATGACGAGCAAGAGCGCCAGCGACCACCCGCGGGCCGCGCGTGCCTCGCCCGTGGTCAGCCAAGCCGGCTCGGGCCAGCGCGGCGACGTCGCCAGCGCCACCCAGACCAGCAGGCAAAACAGCGCCTGCCCCAGGCACCCATGCACCACGCCGAGGAGATCGGACATTTCCGTGACCCGCAGCCCGCCGAGAATCGCCTGCAAGCCCACCACCACCCAACACAAGGCCGCCAATTTCAGCGGCAGCGGCCAGCGCCGTTTCGCCAACGACCATCCCAGCCACGCCACGCACAGCACGCCCAAAAGAATCGCCCCCCAGCCGCTCAGCGAGGCCACGGCCGGCGAATGTTGCTGGAAAGCGGGCGAGCGGTTGAAGGCCACCAGCGCCACGAGCGCCACCGAACCGAGCACCACACCACCCAGTTCCAGCCATCCCAACCGCAGCAGGCTCGGACGCCGCGGAGACACCGCCGCCGTCCACGCCAGCAAGATGAGCACGAGGCCCGACAGCAGCGTCGCCAGCCAGCGATGGCCGTGTTCGAGCATGAGGGCCATCACCTTCCACCAGCCTTCGGGATTGATGCGATTGTAAGCCAGCGGCCAATCCGGCACGGCCAGCCCCACGTCCTTGGTCGTCACCGCCGCGCCCCACCACACCAGCAGGGCCGCGAAGACGATGATCCCCACCGCATACCGGTGCAGGCGGCGGGAAGGCGAAACGGACGGCGTGGGCATGGACACGGAAAAAAACTGAGCGCGGGAGACGGGGCGGGGAGCGAACGACGGAACGTTTCTTCTAATCCGAGCACCGGGGAAGGCCAGCGATTTCCGCCCTTAAACCACCTCCGGCGCATTACCCATCATCTCTCATGCGGCCATGATGTTTGAGGGAAAACAGTTGCGGAAGCCCAACGCGCGTCTAGCCTCATCACCTTCTTTTCCAGGATTCCGCCGGAATCCCGGGGGATAGAGGCCGACTTAGCTCAGGGGTAGAGCAACGGTTTTGTAAACCGTCGGTCGTCGGTTCAAATCCGACAGTCGGCTCCAGATTCAAAGGCTGGGAATCAGAGGCTTGGGGGAGAGAGTCAAAGTGGAGCGAAACGGAGTTGGAGGGAACGGAAATTCGCCAAAACAAAGGGAAATCAGCTTGGAACCTCGAGCCACTGCGCGTCCGCGTCGCGGATAAAGCGCCACTCGCGCGAAGGAGCAAATCGTTGTCCGTCCCACGTTCGCGCCCGCACCTGGAGCCCGTCCGGCCTGCTTTCGATGACATGGTAGCCATTCGGCTCTCCCTGGCGGCGAAAAGAGGTGGCGGTGGACGCCACCGAGAGGACGACCGAACGACGCGGACGCCCCTCCGAAGGCGGCAGGCGCACGGGCACGACGTAACTTTGATGGAAATGCCCGGACAAAATCAGATCGACGGGCACACGGCCCAGCGCGCGGAAGAAGCCCCGGCTGTGCTCCAGCAAATGCCGGTGCGTGCCGCCCGGCGGCGCGGCGGTGGGGTGATGAACTACCATCACCCGCAAGGCGCCCGCGGGAGCCCCGGCCAGCACCTCGGCCATCCGAGCCATCTGGCGCGGCGACACATCCCCGCGCGACCAATCGAGATACCAGCCGCCGGGCCGGACGGAATTCACCCCCGCCACCACGCACGCGCCCGTGTTCCACACCGGCTCCGTTTCCGCCGCGATCTCCGCCCGGAAACATGCGAACGGATGAAAGAACCGCGCCCACAACCTCGGCCCGTGCGGAATATCGTGATTGCCCGGCACAACCAATTGCGGCTGCGGCAGGCGGTCGAGAAAGGCCCGCGCCTCGCGCAATTCCTCCCGCGTGCCGCGCTGCGACAGATCGCCGCTCACCACCAGCAAATCAGCCTCTTCCTCCGCCAGCGCCTGCCGCAGCGCCCCGGGCAGGCCCGGCTCCAGCGCGCCGAAATGCAGATCGGAAATATGGATCAGCGTGCTCACCCGGCGGATTCCTGGGGCGTTTCGTTTTCCCGGCATGACAGCATTTGCAGCGCCTTCGGCCGCAACACGATTTCGAGCGGCAGCGTCAACCGGGCCAGCTCGCCATCCATCATGATCGGCAGACGATGATGCCGCACCGCCTCGACCCGCAGGCGCCGGCACCGGAAAACGGTCACTTCCTTTTCCTGCTTCCAGCGGCCCAAGACCCAGGCCAACACGGCCCGCGCCATGCCCCAACGGGTGCGGTGGGTGGAAATGTAAGTGGTGAACCACCCCGCATCCACGCTCTGCCGCCGCGGCACCAGGCCGAACAAATCCTCATAATCATTATTCACCATCAAGGCCATGCGGGTGCGATGCCGGGTCACGCGGCCCTGCTCGTCGGTGAACACCAAGTCCAGCCGCGCCGCCTGCGCCGCGCCGCGCAAGACATCCAGCGCGGTGCGCCAGGTTTTCACCAGCCAGCTCCCATGGTATTCGGGCCGCCCCAAGGCCAGCGCCGGGTAAAAGCCCAGCATCACCACGCAGAGATACAGGCTTCCTTCGATCTCCAGCGCGTCCACCTCCACCGCGGGAGCTTCCAGCAACGCGGCCGCGGCTTCCGCCCAATCCAACGGCACCCCCAGGTCCCGCGCCGCGAGATTGAAGGTGCCCAGCGGTAAAACCCCGAGCGGTTTGCCTTGCCCCGCCAGCAACGTGGCCGCGCTGGCCACCGTGCCATCGCCGCCGCCCACCAACACGGCCTCCGCCGGGCTCGCGGCGGCCCGTTCGAGCGCCGCGGGCACTTTCGCGCCGGGCACGCATTCGAGGCTCGCCTCCACGCCGTGGTCGGCCAAAACGCGTTGCAGCCCCGCCGCCACTTCTTCCGGACCCAAGGCCGCCATGGCGCCGGACTCGCGGTTGAGAACAACCGCCACTCGCTTCCAGCGAACAGAAGGCGCGCGTTCCGCCAGCGCTTGGTGATTGGCTTCGGCCATTATCGGCAAAGATTACGTCGCTTCCCAGCGAAGGCAAAAAGGAGTCGTGGACGCCGTCGGTTGGCCGGTCATGTCCGCGCGGGCAGTGACCGCGGCGTGGTGGGCGGGAATATGGGAGCCGTCGACGAAGCGGAGAGGCCCGCGGGCGCGGCGGCTGATTTTGCGCAACATCTTCATCTCAAACGCTGGCGATCCCGCTCACGGGGGCGTCCACAGATGGTGCGTCAAGGCCCGAAACAGGGCGGCACAGCCAGCCTTACAATAGCGGCCATCCCGGCAGATTACGCAGCAAGCCGAAAAGCAGAAGCAAGCCGATGATCAACCCGACGAGCCATGCTTGCCAGCGGGCCTGACGGCGTGTGAGGGGCTTTTCGCACCACCACTGTCGCACCCACCACGCCCCCCATAGCAGCAGACCCGGCAGCAAAAGCACGAAGAGCGCATTGTGATAAAACGCCGCACCCAAGCGGCCGTTGAGCAGGTGATGGACGGCGCGCGTGCCGCCACAGCCGGGGCAGTTCAGCCCCGTCCACGCGCGGAACTGGCAGACGGGCAGGAGCGACTTTCCGGCCGGATCGACCGTGCGCAGCACGTAGCCGCCGGCGGCGGTCGCGAGCAGCGCCAGCAGTCCGGCGATCAAGGGAATCCAATGAGGCGGTTTGAACGACATGCGTCAGGTGGGGAGACTCAGCCTGAAAAGGATCATCGCGCCACGAATTTCAGGCATGGATACGAAGGAGGCGGGTCATTTTCACCAGCGGCTGAATATTCGTGTTATCCTCTATGATCGGGCAGATTTCCAAAGGAACGGATAAAATCTTTGAGGCCGTTGATCGACGGAAGATGTCGTTGTCTCAGAACCTGTTGAGTCAAAAAGGGTCGATGCCTCCGCCAGACGTGTCATCTGGAGTGCGGAGGCTCGCCTCCGCTCT
>CAZQUC010000231.1:0-7019 GCA_964596095.1 uncultured Enterobacteriaceae bacterium | reverse complement strand
CTCGGGGAGGTTTGTAGAATAACGGAACCCCTTCTCCCCATAAGTGTCCGTTTCGTATTCTGTCGCCACGGCGGTGAGCATTTCGCGAATCTGGGCGGAGTTCGGCGAGGACGCTGTCGTTGCGCCAGCGCTGCCAGTGCGGATCGGCAGAGGCTTGGGCGGACCGGTCCGGTTCGCGGTATCGACGAGGCCGGAGGCGGTGTGGGTTTCTTGTCTGGCCCGCGCCTGGGCCAAGCCGAGCGAGTAGCTGCCGCCCAGGCTGAGGAGCAAGAGGAGCGCGGCGACGGCGAGGGTGGTGGTGGATTTGCCAACGGTAGCCATTTGCAACGAGTGGGTGAAGAGACGGAAAGCGGTCAATTGGTCCGCTTGGTGGAGCAGCGATGGAGTGAAACCGGTGGAGGACGACGGGCTGAAACCACCCGGCGCCGCCAGCACCGCCAAGGGGGCAGCCAGGGTGCTGGCGGTGGCCGGCCGGTCTTCGACGCCCAAAATGCGGGCGAGACGCGCGAGGGCGCGGGAGGTGGCCTTGCGGATGGCGGCTTCGCTTTTGTCGAGATGCCGGGCCATTTCTGGATAACTCCGCTGCTCGTAAAAGCGCAGACTGAGCAGCCGCCGGTCGGAGGCCGCGAGGCGCTCCAGCGCGAGGTCCACCTCGGGGCCGGCGGCAGGCCACGGGCTCGCGTGCTCCATTTCGGCCTGGCGGGAAAACTCGGCCAAATGCGCCTGCCTGGTGCGTTCGCGCCGCCGCACCTGCAGGGCCTCCAGCACGGCGGCGCGGTGCAGCCAGGCGGCCAGGGAGGGATGATGCCGCAAGGACGAGGCTTTGCGGGCCATGACGGCGAAGACCGTCTGGGCGGCTTCCTCCGCCAGCATGCGCTGGCCACTCAGAATGCGCAGGGCGGTGCTGAAAACCAGGTCGCCATGCAGCGCCAACAGGCGGGCCAGGGCCGCTTCATCGCGGCAGGCCGTCCACCGCTCCAGGCAGGCGTGGGCGTCGGGGCTGGCGTGAGGGTGTCCCATACTCAAAGACTGCGCCCCGCGCCGCCGTTGTGACACTTTTTTTCACGCCTCCGCCTTCTATCGGGCCGCTCGGGCGCACCGGTGACCTTTCGCGCGATCCGGGATTTCTGAAAAACGGTCACGGAACGTCCGTCTGACTCCGAGGTCCAGCCTTGCGGCGGGCTGCCCCTCCGTCTCCTCAACCTCGAACAACCAACGGCGATGCTCGCGTGTGCTGGCGGGTCTGCCGGGCAAAGTCGGTCAAACTGACGACATCCTGTTCGAGGATCAGGTCCATATTTTCGGTCAACCCGGAATGCTGTGTTTTGGCAAGCGCCCATCCGGGGGGGCGCAAAATGTCTTCGCCTGTCACTTTGCGCCTGGCGCGGGACGCAGGCGTCAGAAAGGCGGCGGCACAGGCATCCTCGCCCGAACGGAACATTTTTCCCTTGCCAGTCATGGCTCGTCGCGGGGAAGCTCCCGTGCCATGAAGAGAAACGATCATATCAGGCCCGGGATGGGCACAAAGCGAAGCCGCCTCCACGGTGGCAAGCGGACGCGCGTGCTGGCGGCGCTCGTCCTGCTGGGGGTGGGACTGGGCCGCACGACCGCGCCGGCGGAACCACCGGCAGGGTTTGTGTCGTTGTTCGACGGCAAGTCGCTGGACGGCTGGACGGTGGAGAACTCCACGGCCGGCAATTTCAAGGTGGTGGATGGGGTGCTGCGCGTCGAAGGGCCGCAAGGGTGGCTGCGCTCGGCGAAGTCCTATGCGAATTTCTCGCTGCGGGTGGAATTCCGCTTTCTGACCGAGGACGCCGACAGCGGCGTGTTCCTGCGCGCGGCGAGCCCGGCGTCCGAATCCTTCTTCAACGGCTGGCCGGCCAATTCGTATCAGGTGCAGACCCGCGAGATGTCGAAGAACCGGGCCACCAATCCGATCTGGCTGGGCGATATTTATCGCCATCGCGTGGCGGAGCCGGGGAAGACGGAGTTCAACGCCGACGCCGTGCTCACCGCCACCAAGAAGCTCGGCGAGTGGCAGACTTTCGAAATCGAGGTGATCGACTCCACGCTGACCGTCACTCTCAACGGCACGCCGGTGACGAAAGCCGAAAACCTTGTCAATCCCCGCGGCCATCTCGGGCTGCAAGGCGAGGCCGGCATCGTGGAGTATCGCTTGATTCAGCTTCGCGAGCGGTGAGGGCCGCCGGGGCGCGATGGCGCGCCAACCGGCGCGGTTGAAAGCGATCGCCATGTTGCGTCAATCTGGTGGTAGCCCGGCTCGTCGGAAGGTGTTATCAAGAGTGTTCATGTTGCGGAACCGCGCGCCCGCAGAAAAAAACCCGTCATTTCGCGCTTGCGCGGCCACGGGTCGGTGCTAAAACTCCCCTCCCGCCATTGTCGGCTCGGATAGGATACCAGGGAAGCGCGCTGTCCGCGAGCGTCGCGCGTCAAGGTAAGCTCAAACTCCGGGGCCGTTGCGTGTGGCGCGTCTCAACTCCCCGATTCTTCCGGTCATCCCGACCGTTTTGTTTTCACTCATTTCCAGTCATGAAAGTCCGGCCATCAGTCAAACGTCTCTGCGAACACTGCCGTGTTATCCGGCGGGCCGGAGTTGTGCGCATCATTTGCAAGAACCCGCGCCATAAACAGCGTCAGGGCTGATTCCTTTTCACCAACTTACCCAGGCACCGATTCATCATGGCCCGTCTCCTTGGCGTTGACATCCCGAACGAGAAGCGCATTGAAGCCTCGCTTCCATTTATTTACGGCATCGGCCCTTCGACGGCCAAGCGCATTCTGGAGGCGGCGGGGATCGATCCCGACACCCGCGCCGGTCAGCTGACCCAGGAACAACTGGGAGCCATCGTGACCGCGATCCAGCAAAGTGGCCTCTCCATCGAGGGTGACCTGCGCCGGGAGCTCCAGATCAACCTGAAGCGGCTCCAGCAGATCAACTGCTACCGCGGCCTCCGCCACCGTAAAAGCCTGCCGGTTCGCGGCCAGCGCACCCACACCAACGCCCGCACCCGCAAGGGCAAGAAGAAAACCGTCGGCGTCGTGCGCGCCAAGAAGTAAGCGCCCCGTCACTTTAGCACCATTCGTTCATGGCCGAGGAAAACCAGACACCCGAACCCGAAGCGCCCGCCGCCGCCCCCGAAGCCGCCGCGGCTCCGACACCTGCGCCCGTCGCTGAAACCGAAGCCGTTGCGGCTCCGGCACCCACGCCCGCCGCTGAATCTGAGGCCGCCGTGGCGCCGACGCCCGAAGCGGCTCCTGCGGCTCCCGCTCCGACCCCCGCGCCCGCCGCCAAAGCTTCCAAGAAAGACAAAGCCGCGCCTGCCGCGGGGGCTGCTGCCGCCGAACCGGCGGGTCCGCCCACGGCTGCGCAGTTGCTCAATGTCGATATCGAGGCCGGACAGAAGGTCATCCGCGCCAAAGGCGCCAAGAACATCACCACCGGCGTGGTCCATGTGCTGGCTTCCTTCAACAACACCATCGTTTCCGTGACCGACCCGCGCGGCAACGTCATCGGCTGGGCCAGCGCCGGCAAGATGGGATACAAAGGCTCCCGCAAAAGCACCGCTTACGCCGCGCAGATCGTCTCCCAGGACGCCTGCCGCCAAGCGATGGGTCACGGCCTCAAAGAAGCGTATGTCGAGGTCAAAGGCCCCGGTGCCGGACGCGAGTCCGCCGTGCGCGCCGTCCAGGCGATGGGCATCGAAATCCTCGCCATTCGCGACGTCACCCCCATTCCCCACAACGGCTGCCGCCCGCCCAAAGCCCGCCGCGTCTAATTTCCAACGCATTTTTTCAACATGGCTCGTTACACCGGACCCAAGGATAAAATCAGCCGCCGTCACGGCGTCGCGCTCTTCGGCCCCTCCAAGGCCCAGGACCGCCGCCCGTATGCTCCCGGCCAGCACGGCTCCCGCAGCGGCCGCAAGAAACTTTCCGATTACGCCGTCGCGCTCGCGGAAAAACAAAAGCTCCGCTACCAATACGGAGTGCTGGAAAAACAGTTCCGCCTCACCTTCGCGGAAGCCCAGCGCCGCAAAGGCGTGACCGGGGAAATCCTGCTCCAATTGCTCGAAACGCGCCTCGACAACGTCGTGTATCGCCTCGGCATGGGCAACACCCGCGACGCCGCCCGCCAGTTCGTCAGCCACGGCCACATCCGCGTCAACGGCGTGCGCGTCGATGTCGCCTCCTATCAAGTGAAGCCCGGCGACGTGGTGAGCGTGCGTGACAACCCGCGCTCCAAGCAACTCGCCCTCCGCGCGTTGGACCTGACCCAGGCCTCGGTCGTCCCCAGTTGGGTGACCTTCGACAAGGACAAACTTTCCGGCACCGTGGCCCGCGTGCCGTCCCGCGACGAGATCAATCCCGTGGTCAACGAGCAGCTCATCGTCGAGCTTTACTCGCGGTAATTTCCATCACGCTCGCCGTTACTTTCCAAAAACGGCGCGATTTTTCATTGGCGAAGAGGGCGATCAAGGCGACTTGATCGCTTTTTTCGTTGGCTCAATCGTGAAGGGCCGGCTGTCGGCGCTTCGCTTTCCCCCACGTCTCCGCTTGAGTGCTTCACCCGTCTTCGTCATCGGCCATAAAAATCCCGACACCGACGCCATTTGCTCGGCGCTCGGTTACGCCGAGTATTTGCGCCGCACCCGCTACCCCGAGGCGCGCGCGGCCTGCTGCGGCGTCCTCAATGCGCGGACCCGCTGGGTGTTGCAACAAGCCGGCGTGGAGGAGCCCGCGCTCCTGATGGACGTGCGGCCGACGGCGGAATCGATCTGCCGGCGCCAGGTCATCAGCGCCCAAACCGACGTGTCGTTTCTCGAAGTCTATCGGCAAATGACCGGCCATCACATCCGTTGCCTGCCGGTGCTGGATGGCACGGGGCGAGTGCTGGGCATGCCCACCCTGGAAAGCCTGCTCAACCTGCTCGTGCCCGGCGGCGGTGGACGCCCGCTCGGGGACCGGCACGTCCATACCTCGCTGGAGCGCATCCGCGCCGTGCTGGAAGCCGACGTGCTCACGGGCGACGCCCTCCACCGGGAGGAAGATCTCGTGCTGGTGGTCGCCGCCTCGAGCCTGCACGCGGTGGAAGAGGCCATCGAACGCCACACCCGCGAGCCCGTCCTCGTCATCGTCGGCGACCGCCCCGAGGTGCATCGCCTGGCTGTGGACAAAGGCGTGCGCGCGCTGCTGCTGACCGGCGGCTTCCGTTTCGATCCCGACATCGTCGAACGCGCGCAGGCCCGCGGCACGGCCTTGGTGAAATGCGCGCAGGACACCGCGACGACGGCAGGGCTGATCCGCTGCTCCCGCCCCGTCTCCGACGTGATCGACGGCGACTTTCTTTCCTTTCCCGCCAGCCAATTGGTGACCCGGCTCGTCGAGGCCGTCCACGATTCGACCCAGCCGCTCTTCCCCGTGTTGGACGAGGAAAACGGGCGGCTGCTCGGCGTGTTTTCCAAGTCCGATCTGGTCGATCCGCCGCGGTTGCGGTTGGTGCTGGTGGATCACAATGAATTCTCGCAAGCCGTCACCGGCGCGGACGAGGCGGAAATCCTGGAAGTCATCGACCACCACCGCCTCAGCGGCAATCTCGTCACCCGCGAGCCACTGCGCTTCATCAACGAACCCGTCGGCTCCACCTCCACCATCGTGGCGCGCTTTTTCCAGATGGCCGATCTCACGCCCAGCCGGGCCAGCGCCGTCTGCCTCATCGGCGGCATGATCTCCGACACCCTCAAACTCACCTCGCCCACCACCACGCCCACCGATCACCAGATGCTCGCCTGGCTCGCCGGGCTGGCCGATGTGGACATCGACGCCTTCGCGCGCGGCTTCTTCGAAACCGGCTCCATCCTGCGCGAGCATCCGCCCGCCGGCGTGCTGGAGGCCGACCGCAAGGAATATCACGAAGGAGGCTGGCGCGTCAGCATTTCCCAGATCGAGGAACTCGGGCTGGAGACGTTTCCCGAGCGCGAGGACGAATTGCTCGCCGCCTTGGTCAGGTTGAGGAAAGACCGCGCGCTGGATTTCGTGTGCCTGCTTGTTACCGACATCACGCGCCACCGCAGCCTGCTCCTCGCCGAAGGTTGCCCGGCGTTGATCGAAGCCATCGATTACCCGCGCCTGCGCAAGCACGTCTTCGATCTCGAAGGCGTCGTTTCGCGCAAAAAACAATTTTTCCCCTACCTGAGCGAACTGCTGGCGCGCGTGCGCCGCGACGATGCCTGAATTTTTCACTTTCCCCCGCCCGCAATCCATCGAATCATCCGCATTATGTCAGACCAAGACGAATCCAGCAAAGACGGCTTCATCGGCGAAAACCGCCATTGGGTGTTCCACTCCATCGCCGCCCTCATCGTGGTCGCGCTCGTGCTCGCGTTTTTCATCATCTCGCTCGGCCGGTGAGGGCCGGGCGCTTCTAGGCGCATGGGATGAGCGCCTTGCCGGCCGAATTTGCGGTTGATACGCGCGAGCGGCATCGCGCGTGTTTGTTTCTCTGCGGAATGCAAATCGCGCTGGCCGCCCTCGTCGGCGTGGTCAACCGCAGTCCATGGTCCGGTGTCTGGCTCCTCGCCGCGTGCCCGCTTTTTTGGTTCATGGGTTGGAACGACCGCCATCGCAGTTATGTAATCGCCACGGACGGCGTCACCTTGCGTCGTCAAGGCCGCGATCTGGAGCAGGTCGCCTGGACCGAAGTGGCCACCGTGCGGGCCTGGCCGCTGCAACTTGTTCTGCATTCAGGCCGCAAAATCTCCCTGAATCTGAATCGTTCCGACATGCAGCGCGCCGTGGCCGCCGTGGCGCGGGCTTTTCCCGAGGGTTTCGACGACTCGACGCGGGCACGGCCACCGGCATGAATCGTCCTGTGCCGCCTGCTCTTGGGCTCGCGCCTTTCCTCATCTCGCTCGGCCGTGAGACCGGGGTTGCTGCGATCCTTTCAGGATCGAACCAATGGCGGATCGGGAACCGGGGGTATCGCTGCGCTCAACCCCCGG
>CAZQUC010000230.1:0-7058 GCA_964596095.1 uncultured Enterobacteriaceae bacterium | reverse complement strand
TAAAACGGCATTTCGTCGTCGCGGCCGCCGCGGAATCCTCCGCGCCGGCCGTCATCGTAGTCGTCATGCTCCTGATGGGGGCGCGGGCCTCCCGCCCGTTTGCCGCCACCACCACCCCGACGGGAATCTTCTTCGCCGTCGTGATAATCCGTAGAAGGCGGATAGTCAGCGTGGCGTTTGCCGCCGCTTTCTTCCGCGGAAGAATGGCCGCCGCCTTCCGCGGCTTCGACACGCCACGCCTGGATTTCATTGAAATACCGTCCGTTGCTCTCATTGCCGCGGAGGTCGAATTGGATCTTCAGGCGTTGCCCCGGCCTGAAGCGGTCCAGCAACGTCACCTTGTCCTTCACCACGCACAGCTTGATGTGCTGGGGATAACGGTCGTCGGCTCCCTTGGAGGTGGTCACGACAAATTCTCTTTTGGTGAAACCTTTGCCGAAAGTGCGGGTCTCGAACACTTCTTTGAGTGTTCCTTCCAGTTCGTAGGACATGGCGTGAGCGGAGGTGCGTGTTGAGATACGATGGGTGGCGGGAGAGGTCGATCACAATGGACCGGCGGCGATTGTGGCGGCGGGCGCGGCGTTTGTCATCACCGGATTTTTGAAAAATCAACCCCGACTCCCCTCCCCCCGGCTTCTGCCCGGGCGAGCCGCTCGCGGATGAATCGCCTGAGCGCGCCGGCCTCCAAGGGCAGCGGATGGCTCTCGATCGGCCGTTGTTTCAGGGCTTCCAGCACCGGATGCGTGGGCTCCCGGCCGACGGCCTGCCCGACGATTTCGGGGAATTTGGCCGGATGCGCGGTGGCCAGCACGACGCTCACCCGCTCCGGGTCGCGCTCGGCGAAGGCGCAAGCCGTGTGGGGATCGGTGACGTAGAAATAATCCTGCCAGACCCGCCGGATGGTGGCCTCGATCCCCGCGTCGTCCAAGTGCGAGGAACGGAACGCGCCCGGCGACAGTGGCGCCGCCGAGAAACGCCCGGTGGCCCTCATCGCGGCCATCGCCTCGCGCACGCGCGCGGGATCGCGATCGAAGAGATAAAACAGGAAGCGCTCGAAATTCGAGGCGGCCTGGATGTCCATGCTCGGCGCGTAGCTGGGCCGCACCATGCCCTGGGCATAGACCCCGGTGGTGAAGAAGCGGTGGAGGATGTTGTTGTGGTTGGTGGCGACGCGAAAGGTCGCGCCCGGGAACGCCCCCATCCGCTGCACGAGCCAGCCGGCCAGCACATTGCCGAAATTCCCCGTGGGCACGACGAATTCCACCGCGTGCCGCTTGTCCTCGGGCAGCCGCAGCCACGCCCAGAGGTAATACACGCCTTGGGCCAGCACGCGCGCGATGTTGATGGAGTTCACCGCGGAGAGGTTCGTTTCCCGCGCAAAGGCCCGGTCGGCGAAACACTCCTTCACCAGCCGTTGGGCGTCATCAAAAGTGCCGGGCACACGGAGGGCCGCAACATTCGGCGCGCCGGTGCAGGCCATCTGCCGCTCCTGCAAGGGAGCGACGCGGCCCTCGGGATAGAGGATGAAAATATCGATGCCCTCGTGGCCGAGACAGCCGTGGATGGCCGCCGAGCCGGTGTCGCCGCTCGTCGCGCCCAGCACCGCCAGCCGCTGCCCGGAGAGCGCGACCTGGCGTTTGTAGAGCAGGCCGAGCAGTTGCAACGCGAAATCCTTGAAGGCGAGCGTCGGCCCGTGAAACAGCTCCAGCACGAAGGTCCGGTCATCCAGGCGCCGCAAGGGCGCGACCGCTGGATCGGCGAAGGACGCGTAGGCGTCGCGGGTCAGCGCGCGCCATTCGCTCCGCGGAATGTCCTCGGCGAAGAGGGCGAGGAATTCCGCCGCCAGCTCGGGATACGTCAGCGAAGCCCATTCGGAGAGACGCCCGCGGAGATCGGGCAGGGTTTCGGGCAAGAACAGGCCGCCGTCACAGGCCAATCCGGCCTCGACCGCTTCAGAGAAAAAGTGGGGAGGAGTGTTTCCGCGAGTGGAAATAAAAAACATGAATGGAAATTAAATCGAGAATATTAGATGTTTCATAAATGGGTTTTGTGGAGCGATCCGGGCCTCAGGCGGGCACGGGTGCGACGGGCGGAGCCAACGGCCGTCGCGGGCGGGTTTTTTCTTTTTCCTTTTCCTCCTCCAGCGGGGTGTTGCGATGCACCCACACGCTCTGCACGAGGCCGAGCAGGGCCATCACCGAGACCAGGAAGGTGCCCCCCGCGCTGATGAAGGGAAGCTGAATCCCCGTGATGGGCATCAACTGGACTTGCATGCCGATGTTCTCATACGTGTGGGTGAACAACAGCGCGGCCACGCCCACAACGAGCAGCCGGCCCACTTGGTCGCGGGCGCAGAAGGCGATGTAGAGGCATTGGAAAATCAACAGCGCGAAGACGCCGATCAGCAGGAGGCTCCCGCGGAAGCCCTGCTCCTCGGCGAAGACGGGGAAAATGTAGTCGTTGTGCGCCGTTTTCTTGGGAATGAAGTGAAGCTGGTGCATGGTCTTCTTGCGCTGGCCGGTGACGGGATCGACCGGCATCCGCGACCCGCCGAAGCCCTTGCCTTCCCAGCCCGACGAGCCGATGGCGCGCACGATGTTGAGGCTGGCATACCCTTCATTCCGGTAGTCCACCGGCTTGTCTTGCAGCAACTTGAGCGGCACCTCGATGCGGTCGCGCTGATACGGCTTCAGCCCGAAAAAGAACACCCACGGCACCGCGAGCAGCGCCGCCAGCCCGCCCGCGATGATGTAGCGGAAGGGGATGCTGCCGGTCAGCAGCATGGCGCCGAAGACCGGCACCCACACCAACGCGGAGCCGAGATCCCCCTCCTTGAGCACGAAGACGAGAGGCAACGCCGTGATCACGCCCGCCGTCAGCAGCCGGACGAAATGATAGCGGAACCAGGGATGGAGCCGGTGCAATTCGCCGAGGGTGAAGGCCAGCATGATGATCCCCGCGGCGATGGCGAACTGCGAGGGCTGCACGCTGAATCCGCCGAAATCGATCCAGCTCTTGCTGCCGCCCTGCATCTTGCCGTCCACTTCCACACCACCCTTCACCGTGCCCATCACCTGCACCGCCACCAAGCCCGCCACTCCGACCACAAACGCCGGAATCGCCCCCCAACGGATCCATTTGTAATCGATCAACGACGCGACCAGGAACACACCCAGACCGACCACGCCGTATTTGAGCTGGTTGCGCCACGCCGCCTGAATCGCCGGGTCATCCGCGCGCCAATGGGTGGCGCTGTAGATGATGAAAATCCCGCCCACCAGCAAGAGAACCATCACTCCAAACAGCAACCAATTGAGTCCGAGAAATTTGCGAAAAAGCGGCGTCATCGGGAAGGCGGCGAAATCAGGTGAAATGCCGGAAAAGGGAGCGGCCATGCACGGAAAGACCCCGTGCGTCAAGTCAGAAAAACAGAAATTTTCAAAAAAATCACGCTCCCCATCGTGCGGGAAGAGCGCTCTTTTCCGCCTGGATCAGGCGATCAATTCCTCGATGACCCGCCCGCCATCGACGATCTCGATGGGTCGGTCACCGGGAGCCATGAGTTCTTTTTCAGCATTGATGCCCAACTGGTTGTAAACAGTCTTGGCCAGATCCTGGATCTGCACCGGATCCTCCTCCGGCTCGGCGGCGATGGCGTCGGACTTGCCGAACACGAAGCCTTTCTTGAGGCCGCCGCCCGCCAGCACGGTGGAGAAGACCTTCGGCCAGTGGTCGCGACCCGCCGTGGCGTTGATCTTCGGCGTCCGCCCGAACTCCGTGCTCACCATCACCAGCGTGGAGTCGAGCAATCCGCGCTCCTCCAAATCCAGGATGAGCCGCGCGAAAGCCTGGTCGAACTGCGGCAACTGATTGCGCACCCCGCCGGCGATGTTGTCATGGTGGTCCCACCCGCCGTAGGTCAGCGAGACGAAGCGCACGCCCGCTTCCACCAGCCGGCGGGCCATGAGCAGGCGCTGGCCGGCTTCGTGGCGGCCGTAGGCCTCGCGCAGCGGATCCGGCTCCTTGTTGATGTCGAAAGCCTCGCGCGCCTGCTCGCTGCTGATGAGCGAATACGCGCGCTGGTAAAACGTGTCCATCGCGTCGAGGCGATCGCTTTTCTCCAGCGAGGCGAAATGCGCGTCCACCGACTGGAGCAGGGAGCGGCGTTTGTTGAACCGCGTTTCGTCGATGCCGCCGGGCAAGGCCAGATCCTGCACGCGGAAGTTCTTCTTGGCCGGATCGCTGCCGAGCGAAAACGGACCATAGGCGCTGCTGAGATAGCCGGTCTGCGCGTATTCGTTGGGCACGCCCGGCACGCAGACGTAAGGCGGCAGGTTGTTGCGCGGGCCGAATTCATGGCTCACCACCGACCCCATCGACGGATACACCAGTGCGGGGCTGGGGCGGTAACCGGTGAACATGTTGTGCGTGCCCCGCTCATGCGCGGCCTCGCCATGCGTGGTCGAAGGGATGACCACCAGCCGGTCCGCGACCTGCGCCGTCTGCGGCAGGCTTTCGCTGAAACGCAGGCCCGGCACTTTCGTCTCGATGCTTCCCAGCGGCCCGCGGTATTCCTGCGGCGCGTAGGGTTTGGGATCGAACGACTCCTGATGCGCGATCCCCCCCGGCAGGAAAATGTGGATGACCGATTTCGCGCGGCCTTCCTTGCTCTCGAAGATCTTCTGCTGCGCCTTCAGCTTGAAGAAATCCCCCAGCGTGAGGCCGAGTCCCCCGATCAAGCCCACCTGGAGAAAACTGCGGCGCGAGTGGCGCTTGACGAAATCATCATGTTGTCGGGCCAATAGGGGATGACGGAAAATCATAAGCAACGGGAGCGGTCGGAATCTCCCGGGAAAACAGTTTCCCCGGCCGGCTGATTGTCAACGCGGCAGGGTCGCGAGGCCGTCGCACTTCGTGGTAGGGAAAGCGATGATGGGAGATCGACAAGGGGAGGCCGGGCATTACGGCCCGACCGCCTCGCGCGTGCCGTCGGGGCGCACCGTGAGGCGCCACCACTGTGTGGACGGCGGCAGCAACTCGGGAAACTTGTCAGCCCATTCCACGACGCACACGCCGCCCGCGTCGAGATATTCGTCCCAGCCCAAGGCCGTGACTTGTTCCGGCGTATCGAGCCGGTAAAAATCGAAGTGATACATCATGAGCCGCCCGCCGGCGTATTCGTGGACGAGCGGAAAGGTCGGGCTGCTGGCCTCGACGGCGCAGCCGAGGCCTTCGGCGAAGCCTTGGCTGACACGCGTTTTGCCCGCGCCGAGATCACCGGTGAGGGCGATCACGTCGCCCGGGCGCGCCGCGGCAGCGAGCGCGCGACCGAAGGCCCGCGTGTCGTTTTCGGTGGCGAGGGGCACGGTGGACATGGGGCTTTCTGTGGAGGGCGCGCGCGCCGATGCAAGCCCGGAGGGATCGGCCCCATAGATCGCTTGTCGGCGCCACGGAAGTCGCTAGGCGTCACGCATGGCGTTTCCTTTTTTCACGCTGGAGGACGCGGCGCGGAGCTTTCCCGGCGCCGTGCCGCCGGTGAAACTGGCGGTGTTGGGCGATCCGGTGGCGCACTCGCGCTCGCCGCAGCTCCACAATCCCGCCCTGCGGGCGCGCGGCTTCGATGCGCAATACGTGCGGCTCGCCGTTCCTCCGGCCCGCTTCCGCGAAGCGCTCGCGCGCTGCCGCGAGGCCGGCCTGGCGGGGGTGAATTGCACGATCCCGCACAAATTCGCCGCCCTGGAAGTGGCCGACGACGTGGACCCGCCGGCGCGGCGGCTGGGCGCGGTCAACACGCTCGTCTTCCGCGACGACGGCCGGCTCGCGGGCTTCAATACCGACGGCCCCGGTCTCCAACGCGCGTTGGAGGAAACCTTCGCCATCCCGCTGGCCGGCTTGCGCGTGCTGGTGCTGGGCGCGGGCGGCGGCGCGGGCCGGGCCGCCGCCGTGCAATGCGCGCTCGCCGGGTGCGCGCGCTTGATTTTGGTCAACCGCACGCGGGAAAAAATCGAGGCGCTGGCAACGGAGCTGACCGTCGGCGCCGACGCCCTCCTCCCCGCCGCGCGCCTCACCCTGCAAGCCACCCCCGACCTCTGCGAAGCCGACCTCGTCATCAACGCCACCTCGGTGGGCATGAAGCCGGACGATCCCACCTTGGTCGATCCCGCCCAATGGGAGCCGCGCCATCTCGCCTACGACATGATCTACAGCCCGCCGGAAACCCCGCTGCTCGCCGCCGCCCGCGCCGCCGGCGCCCACGTCGGCAACGGCCTCTCCATGCTTTTGCATCAAGGCGCGGCTTCCTTCGCCCATTGGTTCGGCGATCCCGTCCCGTTGGAAGAAATGCGCCGCGGCTTGCAAGAGAGCTTCACCAGCCAAGCTGAAGACTGAAGACTCCCGACGAACCCGCTTGGGTTGGGGTCATGGCGAAGCCATGCCAGCCACCGCAGCCGGGGGTTGAGCGGAGCGATACCCCCGGTCCTTTCCGCCCTCACGCCTCGATCCCGGAGGGATCGCAGCACGCTTTCCCCTGCGGAAAGGAATCAAGCGTCCGGATCGCCCTCTCGGGCTGCGATCCCTTCGGGATCGAATCCTTTTTCCATCGCTGATCCGGGGGTGTCGCTCCGCTCACCCCCCGGCTGCTGGGGTTGCGATGGCTCTGCCATCGGCTCGATGGTGCGACCGGAATGGCCGTCTCACCGGTTACTCTTCATTCCACGCCCTCAACTCTTGCGCCGAGGTTCCGGGGCTGAAAACTAAAAACTACCTCCCCCCTATTATCGTCGCCAACCGCGCCACGGTTTCCTCCGGCCACAGCTCGCGCGCGGTCATGATCGCGCCCTCAAGAGCGCGGTGCTCGGGCCAGTCGGCGGCCACGGGCAGCTTCGGAATAACGGCGGCGATCACCGCGCGGGCGGCTTCCGCGTTGGCATGCAGATGCGCGACCACGGTTTCAGCGGTCACCGGCTCCTCTTCGATCTTCCAGCAATCGTAGTCGGTGATCATCGCTAGTGCTTACTTGCAATAATTCATAAATATGAAATAGTGAGGCATGGGGCAAA
>CAZQUC010000229.1:5068-7060 GCA_964596095.1 uncultured Enterobacteriaceae bacterium | reverse complement strand
TCCGAAATGATCGCTGGATGAGCCGCACATCGTCCATCTCAGGGAAACGATATCCCAGCGATCCGAGAGCCTGTTGAGTTAAAAAATGGCCTGTGCCGCAGCCGGATGTTTTTTCCCCGAAAGGGCCGCCGAACATCGCCGGCCCCCTGGGGTTCTGTCACGCTCAGAGATGGGGGGCCAGAGGCTCTCTTACGGAACATTGGCCGGAGGCGCAATGCCACAAAAAGGACCGCTTTTAGCAGTGCGTGGTATCACACTGCGAGGCGCGTTTTTCTTAATATGATATTTTGAGCGTGATCTCGGCGGGCACCGATGCAAAATCGCGCTCTCCCGTTCCCACGTCTCCATCATCGAAACTATGATCCCATTCAACAAGCACACCCTCTTCTCGCTTACGCTCTGTGGTTCCATCGGGCTGGCGGCCGCTCTTCCGGCGGCGGCCGGCACGTTCGTTGCCTCCGGCAAATCCGATGGCACGGATGGCACGTCCTTGGCCTCCTCCGGCGACATTTCCCTCTGGGATGTGACCGCCGCGGTCGGTCTGGGCCTGGCCAAAGGCAACACCGACCACTTGAACCTCAGCGCGCAATTCCTCGCCACCTACGTCAGCCCGACCGACGAATTTTATTTCGGCGCCGATTACCTGCGGACGGAGAAAGACAGCACCGTCACCGGACACAATCTCCATGCGTCCAGCGGCTACAACCGCACGCTCGCCGGCCCGTTCTATCTCGGGATTGCGGGTGATGCCTGGTATGATGAAATCGCCGACGTGGATTACCGCCTCGGCCTCTCGCCGACCCTCGGCTTCCACCTCATCAAGAACGACCGCACGTTGCTCGCCCTTGAAGGCGGCGTCGGGTATTTGTGGGAAAAACAAGGCGGCGTGACCGATGATTACGTCACGGCGCGCTTCGCCCAGCGGTTCAGTCACAAGTTCGCCGGCGGCGTGGTCTTCACCGAATCGGTGGGCTGGGTCACGGAGCTGGATGATTTCTCCAACAACTGGCTGCTGGTGGCCGACGCGGGCTTGCAAGTGCCGCTTTCCCGCCACTGGGCGCTCGGGACCAACGTGCGCTACACGTATGACAACACGCCCGCCTTCGGCTTCGACAACAGCGACCTCGCCGTGCTCGCCACGTTGAATTACTCGCTGAAAGGCTTCGCGCCCGCCGCCGCGGAGGGCCGCCGTTCGCTGAAACCCGCCGCCGTGAAGCCCGCCGAGTTGGAATCGGGCTGGAGCAACACCGCCGCGGTCGGGTTCTCCCTCACCAGCGGCAACACCGAAACGCTGCTCGCCACCGCCGACTACGCGTCGATCTACCGCAACCCCGGGCACGAATTGTTCTTCAACCTCGGCGGCGCCTATGGCGAAACCGGCTCCTCTCTCGACACGCAAAACTTCCGCGCCGGCGCGCAATACAACAAGCTGCTTGGCGAGCGGTTCTTCGTCGGCAGCGGCGCCGGGTTCCTCTATGACGAGATTTCCGCCGTAGATTACCGGGTGTCGCCCTTCGTGTCCTTCGGCGCGTATCTGGTCAAGACCGACACCGCCAAACTCAGCCTCGAGGCCGGCCCCTCCTACGTGTGGGAAAAAGTCGCCGGCGTCACCGACGATTACGTCGCGGTGCAGGCCGCGGAGAAATTCTCCGTCGCCCTCAGCGACACCGTCAGCTTCAACCAATCGCTCGTCTATAGCGCCGAAGCGTCCGACCTCAACAACTACACCCTCACCGGCGCCGCCACGCTCGACGTGGATGTGACGGAGAACCTGAGCTTCCGCACCGGCCTCAGCGTGATCTACGACCACACGCCCGCCCCCGGCCTCAAGTCCACCGACACCCTGCTCACCGCAGGCCTTGCCGTGCGCTTCTGAGCCGCCGGCACAACAAGAAAGGAGGGCGGGCGTCCCGCTTGCCCGGCCAACACGAGGCGCGGTCCTTCCGACTGCGCCTTCTTGTGTCCGGTCCGTCGCTTGGGCTGAAACCAGAT
>CAZQUC010000229.1:3120-4968 GCA_964596095.1 uncultured Enterobacteriaceae bacterium | reverse complement strand
TTCTCGCCGCCGAGGGAATCGGCGAAGGACTGAAGCTTCTCGCGTTGGTCGCTGTTGAGTTTGGTCGGCACCTCGACCTGCGCGCGCACGAGCAGATCGCCGTGACGGCTGGAGCCCAGCTCGGGCATCCCTTTGCCGCGCAGGCGGAAGATGGTGCCGCTCTGGGTGCCGGCGGGCACCTTGACCGCGGCCCGGCCATTGAGCGTGGGCACGCTGATCTCGCCGCCGAGCGTCGCCGTGGCATAGCCCATGGGCACGGTGCAGGTGAGGTCGTCGTCGTCGCGCTCGAAAATATCGTGCTCCTTGAGGTGGATGACAACATAGAGATCGCCTGCCGGACCGCCGCGCACGCCGGCTTCGCCATTGCCGCTGGAGCGCAGGCGCGAGCCTTCCTGGATGCCGGGCGGGATGCGCAGTTTGATGCGGCTCTTGGTGGTGCGGCGTCCCTGGCCTTTGCAGTCCGGGCACGGATTGGAGATGATCTGGCCCGTGCCTCCGCAGTCGGGGCAGGTCTGCTGGATCTGGAAGAAGCCGCGGCTGGTGATGACCTGGCCGTGGCCCCGGCAGGTGGCGCACGTCTTGGTGCCGCCGCCCTTGGAGCCGGACCCGCCGCAGGCGTCGCAGGCGCCGAGCTTTTCCAACTCCAGTTCCTTCTCCACGCCGAAGGCCGCTTCTTCGAGGGTGATCTGCAAATCATACCGCAAATCGGAGCCGCGCTGGCGACCGTCGCGCGTGCGGCGTCCGCCGCCACTTCCACCGCCGAAGAATTCCTCGAAGATGCCGCCCATGCCGCCGCCTCCACCGCCGCCGCCGAAGACTTCGCGGAAGAGATCGAAGGGGTCCACCCCCGCGCCGCCGCCGAAGCCGCCCGCGCCCGGTCCGCCCGCGCCGGCGGTGAAGGCCGCGTGGCCGTAGCGGTCGTAAGCGGCGCGTTTCTGCTCGTCGGAGAGGACTTCGTAGGCCTCGCCCAACTCCTTGAATTTTTCCTCCGCCGCCTTGTCCCCCGGATTGCGGTCCGGGTGGTATTGCATGGCCAGCTTGCGGTAGGCCTTTTTCAAATCATCCGCCGACGCGTTTTTCTCCGCGCCGAGGACTTCGTAATAATCTCGTTTGGTGGGCATGGGGCGAAAGGCGTTCAGGAAGCGGCGTCTTTTGCCGGGCCGGTGCTGACCACCACAGTGGCGGGCCGGAGCAGGCGCTCGCGCAGTTTGAAGCCGCGGCGGGCTTGGGAAATGACATGCCCCTCGGGCACCTCGGCGTGCGCTTGCTGGCCGACGGCTTCATGGACGTTGGGATCGAACGGCTGGCCGACGGCGGGGACTTCCTCGACGCCCTGGTCGCGGAGGAAATTCTGTAATTGCCCGGCCACCATGTTGAGCCCGACCAGCAGGTTGGCGGCGGCGGGATCGTTCTGCGCGGCCTGGAGGCCGAATTGGAAATTGTCGAGGATGGGGAGCAATTCCTCCAGCAGCCCGGCATTGGCGAACTTGCGCGATTCCGCGGTTTCCTGGGCGATGCGCTTGCGGAAATTGTCCAGATCGGCCCGCGCGCGCAGGGCGGTGTCGCGCCATTGCAACACTTGGACTTGCAACGCGGCCACAGGATCGTCGGGCATCTCCGACGCGGTCACGTCGTTGGCGGCGGCCTCGGCAGCCGGCGTCTCCGGTGCCGACGCTTCGGGGTCAGTGGAAGATTCTTTCTTCATTCGATGGGACAAATTGGCGAATCGGGAAAGTAATCGCTTTTCGGTGGAATCAAGGTCATGGGACACATTGGCACGCGGAATTTTCGTGCCAAGTCGCCGGGGGGCGGAGCAGGAAGGCAAAGGCAATGGGCCTTTGGCCGAGT
>CAZQUC010000229.1:0-3020 GCA_964596095.1 uncultured Enterobacteriaceae bacterium | reverse complement strand
GCGCGAGGCAGATCACTCAACCTGCGGCTTCCCTTCGGAGGTCGGGCTTTCCCCGCGTCGCAGGCGTTTTTCCGCGGCGCGGAGAATGCGGTCGTGGTCATACCGGCGGAGCGCCTTCGCCCAAGCGGCGGGACCGGCTTTTTGCAATTCGATGACATGCTCGCACAACCGCGGCAGGGCGCGCACCACGTTGTCCACGATGGTGAGGGTGGCGCGGCGGGCGGTGCGGGCGAGGGGATTGAGGTCGATGGTGATCACGTCCTTGCCCGCCGCGCGCAGGGCTTCGCAGCGGTCGCCGTCCTCCAGCGGGACGAAGACCACGTCCGCCTTCGCCACGCCCTCCGGGTGCATGAAGCGGCGGTTGTGATCGAGGCCGGGCAGTTCGTGCTTCGGCGAGGGCAGCAGCACGGTCTCCGCGCCCGCGTCGAGCAAGGCTTGGCGGATGGCTTTTTCGCGGGCTTTCGAGCGGTGGAAGAGATTCACCTCCAGCGGCGCGCCCACCAGCCGACCCAGCAGAACCGTTTCGGCGGCCGCGAGCGCCGCGAGATTGCCATTGACGGACAAGACCGGATGAGTCGCGCGCAGCAGCAAGGCCGCCGCCGCGACGAGAGCCGTCTCCGCGAAGGGCTGCGTGCGCTCGCCGAGCAGATAATCGAAGGCCTCGCCGCGTCCTTGTGCCACCAATCCATGCGTGGAGGTGATCCCCTTGGCCACACCCGCCACGATGCGGTCGCGGGTCAACAGGGAGAGATAACGCGGATGGGTCGGCGGCAGATCGGCGGGCTTGGACATGACGGCAGGAAAGGACAAATCCCTGGGCGCGCACCCGTTTTTTGGCAATGGCTGCCAGGAGGTTGGCCACGAACCGACGGGCTACCGGCGGCTGCCGGTGGTGTCGGCGGTGGCATTGGTGGCGTCGAGGCCGAGGGCTTGCTCCAGTTGCGGATCGGGCGGGGAGCCGTTTTCCAGCGCGCGTTTGTAATGCTGGGCGGCCTTTTCGACTTCGCCTTGATTGGCGTAAATGGCGGCGAGATTGTAATGCGCGTCGCCGAAGCCGGGTTCGGCCGCCACGGATTTTTCAAACTCTTCGCGGGCCTGGTCGAGGTCGCCGCGTTTGTTGAAGACGCAGCCGAGATAGAAATGGGCGCGCGAGTTCTGCGGATTGAAATCCAGCGAATTCACGAGGCTGGTGGCGGCGTCCTCCAACCGGCCCTGCCGGTAACTGGCCACGCCGAGCATGTAGTGGCAGAAGGCGTCGTCCTCTTTATAGGCGAGGGCTTTGCGGAGGTTGCGGATGGCGCCGTTGTAGTCGCGCCGCTCCATCTGTGCGACGGCCATGTTGCTGAGAACGAAAACATTGGAGGGATCTTCCTCCAGAATGGTCTGGAAGGCGCGCTGCGCTTTGTCGGGCTGCTTGCGTCGCAACTCGGCCAGTCCGGCCTCGGCGACGACCTGCAAATCGGAGGACAAATCCTGACGGCCGCGCGGGGCGCGGGCGGGCGTGCCGCTGTCTTCGCGGTCGAGCGGCGACAGCGCGCCGTCGTCGGCCTTGGTCAAGAGAGTCGCGGACATCCCCTGGTTTTCCTTGAAGCGGTCGATGACCGGATCCTGCAACCGCCGGGTTTCCTCCTCCGAGAGGGCGGCGGGCGGCGCGGCGATTTCCTCGATCGTGGTCAGCAACTCTTCGTTGGCGATCTGGAGTTTGGCGAGTTGTTCCAAGGCGAGACGTTTTTTCCTCTCCCGGAAACTTTGGTGCTTGAGTTGCTCGACGAGCATCTGGCGCAGCATCTGGTTTTCGTGAGCCAACTCGGAGTCGTCCTTCGCCACCGGCGCGGCGAGGAGCTGCCGGCTGGTCTCCTCCAGCTTGGTGGTGAGTCCGGCGATCTGGTCGCGGTATTCCTCGTTCTCCTTGCGGGTGCGGGCGAGATCGTCGTTGAGCTTGGTGATCTGCTCGCGCAAGACAGTGGCTTCCTTGACGGCGGTGTCCTTGTCGGTTTGCAGGACAGCGACGCGGGAGTTGGCTTCCTCGAGTTGCTCGCGCAGGCGTTTGTTTTCGGCCAGCAGGGTGGCGGCGCCGTCATCGCCCTGGATGAGGGCCAGCATTTGCACGCGCTCGGCGGCCAGTTCGTCCTTTTCTTTGGTCAGTTGGGTGATGGTCTCCCGCGCCGTGGTCAGCTCGGTGAGCAGAGCGTCCACCTTGGTGTTGGCTTCCTGTTGCAGGGTGTTGGCTTCCTGGAGGGCGGTGGTGGTTTCCTCCAGCTGCTTCTTCAACGCGCTGGTCTCACGCTGGCGGCGGGCGTCGGCGGTATCGAGTCTGCCTTGCAACTCGATCTGCCGTTTCAGCGCGGTGCTGGCCTCCCGCATGCTGTCGCGCAGTTTTTGCCGGACCTGGAAAAGCTCGTCCTCTTTCTGCTGGAGGCCGCGTTGCAGATCCGCCGCCTGGCTGGAGTAGGCCGAAATATTCGACTGCAACTGGTTGAGACGCGCATCCACCGCCGAGGCGGCGGTCCGCGGCGCCGGACGCACGGTGGCGGGCGGTGGCGGGGCATCGGAGAAGGGCGCGCCGCCATCCAGCGGCGGCAGCAGGTCGCCGGAAGAGCCGGCATGGTAACCGGAGGCGGCGGCTGTCGCCTGACGCTGCTCGCTGTCGCGCTGGCGGGTCTCGGCCATTTTTTGCCGGATCAGGTTGCGCCGGAAATTGACCATTTGGGGCTGCCAGTTCGGATAGCTCCGCGCCACGCCGTCAATGATCTGTCCGGCCTGCTGATACTTGGAAAACGCTCCGGAAAAATTGTTCCTTTCCTCCAGTTTCTCGGCTTCCAACACAAGCATGTAGCCTTTCAGATAAATGCCTTCCACATCCGCGGTATTGCTCTGGACCTGTTGCGCCGGCGCGGCCGGAGCCATCCAGACCAGAGCGGCGATGGAAAAAGCGGAAAGATGACGGTGATTCATGACGGAAAACAGCCGGGGGATGCACAATCTAGCTGCCACCGGCGGAAATGCGACTGGAAACGTGG
>CAZQUC010000228.1:1440-7067 GCA_964596095.1 uncultured Enterobacteriaceae bacterium | reverse complement strand
CCGAGCCAGTAGTCGTTCTGCGGCCAATTGACGAGCGTGATCCCGCCGGGATACGTGCCCGGCAGAAAGTTGCCGGGATCGGCCAGCCGCCGGTAGAGAAACAAATTGTAACCGCCCGCGCCGGGTCCGGTGGGATCGAACGCCATCGGCCGCGGCTCCAGCGTCACCGGATGGCTCATCGTCCAGTCCAGCAACCGGCCCGGCCACGGCGGCGTCATCTGCGGCACGTAGTCGCGCCAGAAATCGTAGTCGTGCGGCTTGTCGATGACGTGATTTTCGCCCGCGACATGATCCATCGCGAAGCACCAGGTCACGGCCTGCTGGTTGAGGGGCCGGGCTTCGTCCGCGGCGTGTGGCTCGTGGGTTTCCTCCCGCGATTCCGCGCCCATGACGAATTCCGTGTTCGTCAACGGCAGCAGATCGCCCAACTCGGTGGCGTCGAGGAAATACGGCGCGGCGAGCGTGACCTTGCGGCCGGAGCGGCGGTCCTGGACCGTCACGGCCTTCACCACATCGCCCGCCATTTCCGCCGCCACCGGCCGATGCTCCAGCAGCACACGCAGCTTCCGGCCGCTGAGGAACGGTGCGAGCGCCTGCTCCAGCACCGCCAGCGCCACCCGCGGCTCGTGGCACAGGCGCGAGACGCCGCCATTGCCGGGATTCAGCCGCGGCTCCGCCGCCGCCTGCGCGGTCAGCGGATAATGCTCGCGGTAATACCGCCGCACGCCGTCGCGGAACGCGCGATAACTGTGCGTGGCGCCGAAGCTTTCGATCCACGGATGCTCGTCCGGCGGCACGCCTTGCGAGGTGAGCTGGCCGCCGATCCAATCCGTCTCCTCCGTCAGAATGACCCGCAGCCCCGACCGGCACGCCGCCAGCGCCGCCGCGCATCCCCCCACCCCGCCGCCGATGATGACCACGTCCGCCACCGCCTCGTGCGCCCGCTCCTTTTCCTGCGCGCGCATCCACGGCGCCCAGGAAAAAAACGGCATGGCAACGGAAGTCTGGAGGAAACGGCGGCGGGGAATCGACATGGTGCGCTCAATGAAACGCGACCTTTCCTTCCTCGCACGCCTTTTTCGCCCATGTCCAACCCCTGCCCTGATGGCGCGGCTCAAGGAAGGGCGGTGACTTTGAGGCGCAGGAATTTCCAGGCGGTGGCACTCACGGGCAGCTTCAACCGATAAGTGACCGTTTCGGTGACGCCGTCGGGATTGGCCACCGGCGGGCCGACGGCTTCGATCTGCGCCTGGGTGGCGTCCCAGGAGGTGAACGTGTCGGAGACTTCCACCTCGACTTTGGCATCGGTCAGGTTGGCCAGCCGGACAAAGGTGAGGGTGAAATACCGGGCTTCTCCCTGGGCGACCAACCCGGCGGCCTGATACTCCTCGCTGCCGTTAGCTTGCACGGGATCGAGGGAAAAGACATATTCCTCGAGATTGGTGAGGCCGTCGCGGTCCGGATCGGCGGTGGCCGTTTGCTCGGCGGCGGGCCGTCCGGCGAGCCGGCTTTGCACCCAGGCCAGGAAGGAGCCGGCTTCGTATAACAGACCGCGGTCTTTGAAGAATTTGTTGATCACGGCCTGGGTTCCGGACGGCAGGCTGCCGAGGAAGGTGGGATCCGGCGTGGAGCCGGCGATGACCTGATTGCCCTTGAAGCGGGGCAACAGCGTCCGGTAGTCCTGTCCGGTGGTGAGCAACGGGCGGAAATCCACGGTGTGCTCCTCCCACAGGGTCGGCCCGTCGAAGGCTCCGGCGGCAGCAGCGAGGCCGGCGCGCAGGCGGGGTTCCCGTTTCGCCTGGTTGCGGCGGACATAAGTGAGATACTCCGAAATGCCGAGACCGCCTTCGCGGGCCTCGGCCAGGAGGACGCCGGACTGATAGAATTGGTTGGCCAGTTTGACGGCGGCTTTGAACTCGTTGCGTTGGTCGGCGGGGCGTTTTTTCAGCAGGTCGGGCAAGGCGCCGAGGATTTTCTCGGCGTTGAGTTGCCGGGTGTGCTCCAGGTCGAGCAGGGCTTGGATCGAGCCGTCGGTGTTGTAGGTGTTGTTGAAATGAATGAAGGCCCGGAGCAGATGGGCCGCGGCGCGCATGATCTGCACGTCGGCGCGGTCGATGACGGTCCACCGGCCGGCCACTCCGTCTTCGAGTGGCGCCAAAAGGCCCGCGACATCGGCTTTCTGGAGAGCGGTGTCGAAAGCGGTCAGCTCGGGCAGCACGGTGGCATTCAGCCAGGCGGAAAACTGGGCGGCATCGGCGCTGGCGGCGGCCACCCGGCGGCCGGCGCCGTCGCGGGGGAATTCGTAGCGGGCGGAGCGCAGGCTGGAACGCACGGGTTGCAGCCCCCATTGAGCGAGGAACGAGGTGAAGCCGGGCTGGTGTTGCAGCCGCCCCAGGCGGGTGAGGGCGCGAAAGACGTTGGCGGTCGGATCGTTGGGGGAGAGGGCGAGGGCGGCGGCGAAGTAATCGTCCGCCCGATCGAGTCCCGCGTCGGTATTGGCGGCCAATGCGGCGCGGCCGTGGCGGAGGTAATCGGCCACTGACGAGGGGGCGGGCACACGGGTGAGGGTCAGCGTGATGCGGCCGAGCGACCTGCGATACGGCCCGGCGACGCGGAAATAGTAAGTCCGCCCCGCGGTGGGGAAGAACGGCGCTTTGCCGGAGTCTCCGGTCGAGGCCCCGTCGTTGTCGCTGGAAGCGACCGGAACCAGAGAAGCGAGCGAGTCTCCGGTCCACACTTCCAGCGTCGTGTCGTAGTCGCTGCCCGCGGTGCCGGCTTCCCACAGCAGAGTGTCGGGAGCGGTCCACTTCCACCACACGGTGGAGGCGTTGCGGGATTTGACGGGCCCGCGGGGATCCGGTCCCGGCTCGCCCGGCTCCTGGCTGGCGGCGACGTTCCATCCCGTCACCTGCGCCGGACTGCCCGCCGGCACCACGGCCGATTGGGCGAAGTGGTCGTTGGCCGGGGGTGCCCACAGCGTCAGCGTGAAGTTACCGTCGCCGAGGTCATCCAGATCTCCTCCTACGGCGAAATAGTAAGTCACACCACCGGTAACTTCCAGCCGGACGGCATCCCCATCGTAACGACGTCCTCCCACCGAGTTCAACGCATCGGCGGAGCCGGTGAAGACGTGGAAGAACCCCCAATCCTCGCTCTGCTCGAAGCGCAGCACCACGTTCCTGACTCCGCTGGCCGGCGCGGTCCAACGAAACCACACCACGGGATCCCACAAATCCTCGTCCAAGTCATAATCATCCCGGGCGCCGGCCACATAACCGGAAGCCACGGGCGGCTCGCCTGCGAGCACGGTGGCTTGGTCGAATTCGTCATTGGGAGGAGCGGGCGGGGCCGGGCGGGCTTTCAAATCGAAGGACTCCACCGTTGGCCAATAGGAAAACACTTGGAAGTAATAGGTCGTGCCGGCCTCGACAGGCAGCACGAAAATCCGCCCGCCGACCTGCCCGACCAAACCTTCCAAGGAGTCGCCGGTATAGCTCTCGACGGACGCGTTGCCGGAGAGGCCGAATTGCACGCGGCCGCTGACGGTGGGAGTCCAGCGATACCACACGGATTGGGTGATCCAGTCGGTTTCACCCGGCTCCCGTGCGGAACCGACCAGCGAACCGGGCACGGAAAAAGGCACGCCGGAAGGCAAGGCTTGCGCGTTGGCGAAGTTATCATTGGCCGGTGGGACGATCTCGTTCAATGCCAGGGTGATCGCTCCTTGATCACGATCGTCATATCCGGCCACCGCGAGAAAGTAAGTCGTTCCGGCGATGGCATCGAACGTCAGCGCGCTGGTGTGACCGGAGCCGGCGTCGTCGTTACTCGCCAGCTCTTCCAACTCGGAAACCGCCGGGCCGGCATACACCGCCAGCACGGTATCGAAGGAGCTGTCGGCGGTGCTCACCAGGACGCGCGCTGTAGCGGAGGCGGTCCATTTCCACCAGACGGTGGCCTTGCCGTCGGACCAACTGTGCTCGGGCTCATCGGCCTCGCGCGTGGCGTCAATATTGCTGCCGGTCACGGAGGCCGGCAGGACGGAGGGAATCACCGCCGCATCGGCGAAGGCATCATTGGGAGGGGGCGCGGCCAAGGTGCGTGAACTGCCGCAGACCAGCAGGAGCGCCGCGAAAAAAAGAGAGACGTGTTTTGGCATAGGGATGGCAAGGTGGAGAACTTGGGAAACCGACCTCCCCGCAGCGGGAGGCATCGGGCAAACTCCGCCCATCACGGGGCGGTCATTCACTTGCAGCGGGAGTTCTTAAAACCGGCGCGGCGAGGGAGCGACCTTGCTCATGAGGGACGGAAAGCCCATTGTTGCCAATACTTCTTGACCCACAACAAAAAATTAATAAAAATGCCAATCCATTGATCATCAGCAAGAAACGATAACCATTCCCATAGGCCATCGGATCAGAAGGCGCCGCGACTTTCCACACTCCCATGCCCCCTCCCGGAGGGAGACCTTCAAGGATAAGCCAGCACGGACTCCACCCGCACATCGGACGGCAGGCGCGACCGGCCGTGAAGAAAGCCCAGCTCGATGAGAAAGCTGGCGGCCACGATCACCGCGCCGCTTTCCTTGACCAAGTGCAGCGCGGCCGCGGCGGTGCCACCAGTGGCGAGCACGTCATCCACCAACGCCACACGCTCGCCCGGCCGCAGGGCATCGGCGTGGATTTCGAGGCTCGCGCTGCCGTATTCGAGATCGTAGCTGAGGCCGCGGGTGCGGAACGGCAGTTTGCCTTTTTTCCGCAACGGGACGAAGCCGGCTTGCAACCGGTCGGCGATCACCGCGGCAAAGATGAATCCGCGGGCATCGATCCCGATCACCTTGTCCACCTTTTCCCCGCGCAGGGTCTCGACCAGCGCCTGCATGGCCATCGCCCACGTCACGGGATCGAGCAACACGGGCGTGATGTCCTTGAAGATGATCCCCGGGGTAGGAAAATCGGGCACGTCGCGGACGGTCCCGCGCAGCACGTCGAGCGAATTGGTGTCCATGAGCGAGCGTTAGGCGGGCCTCCCGGGTCTCGTCAACCGTCTTCGTGACGGAGGGGTCCCGCTCATCGTAAACAGCCATCATGCGCTCGCGTCAATCCAAGGATATGGTGCGCCGTTCGCTCATCCTCACATGTTCGCGCCCTTTCCCAACAATGGCTATATTTTTTCTTTAACCACTCTAAACACACACAGGAGAGACGTCCGCTGGCCTCACACGGGCCGAGGGGGCGGCGTTCCATTCAACGGCCGCGCTCCAAGCGCTGCCGGACCGCGGCGCGCTCATCCTCCGTGAGGGTGGTGTTGCTTTCCAGCCACGGGCCGACTTCGGCCGGAGCGCGGTCGCCAAGTTGACTGATGATGTGGCCGATCGCTTCCTGGCGTTTCGCAGCGTCCGTCATGCTCGCCGCCCAGAGCAGGCCGGCTTCGGGATCGCGCACGTCCGCCCAGCGCACGAAGGCGGCGATGGCTTGGTCACGAATCTCGCCCGCGGGCTGCCGGGCCATCCACGCGCTGGCTTCCTCGGGGTTTTTGTGCGTCCAGACGCGCATGATGGCGGCGCTGGCTTCGGCGCGCCAGGAGGGATCGGCCACGCTCTCCGTCTGGAGCGCCATCTCGGCGAG
>CAZQUC010000228.1:0-1340 GCA_964596095.1 uncultured Enterobacteriaceae bacterium | reverse complement strand
CAGGCTGCCGCCGGGTCCAGGCCATCATCACCAACAAACGGGCCTCTTGTTCGGAATCGTTGTTGCGTTCGCCCCGGGAATGAACGTGCCGCATGAATCCAACGGGATCGAGGGAAGCGATGGCATTCATCATGGCATTGACGGTCATCATGTCAGAAGCCGTGGCCTCGAGATCCGCCTTCGTGACGCGTTGTTCTTCGGCCCGCCGGGCCAACTCGTTGAACCAAGCCTGCCATTCCGCCACCGGCAGCCGGGCCAACTGCGCCCGGATGGCCGCTTCCCGCGCCTGCATGTCGCCCAAGCCGGCGAGGGCCTTCCATGTCTCCGCAGGTGACATCGAACTCAGGTCGGACAGCCCGGCCGGCGCGGTCGTAGGAGAAGCCTCGCCGATGACTGACCGCAAGGGAACGGGCTTGGGAGCCGTCTCCGCCCGCGACGAAGCCGTGACTGTTTCCTGAGCGAGCCGTCGCCAGCCACCCGTCCACCAGCCCAGCGCAAACGCCGCCACGCCGAGCAGCAGCCATCCAACCCGTGAGTAGACAGGAAACAAACGCATGGCGGGAAAAATTCCCGCCTACCTTGCAATACATTATAGAAAAGGGCAAGCACAAAGAGAGTGGACTCGGACCATGATGGGTAATGCGGGATTGAATCTTCTCCGCAAGCATCCATACTGTCAGCATGGGCATGACCGTCTTCCCCGAATGGGGGCAATCGCAAAAGCTCGTCGCGGAATTCGCCGAGAGACTCGGAGCGACGCTCAATGCGGCGAGCGCGCGCTCGATTCTTGAGTTGCGCTTCGATGCGCCGACACCGGAGCGGCGTCAGGAACTCGCGGCCAAGGCCAATGAAGGGGTGCTCACCACGGAGGAATTCGCGGAATATGAGACTTATGCCCAACTCCGCGGGATGCTGGCGATCCTGCAATCCAAGGCGCGTCTCTACCTTGAACGTAACAGCGCCGCATGATGCCAGGCGAGCTACGGAGAGCACGCGCCAGCGCGCGGGCAATCGCTGCGAATACTGTCGCCTGCCGGGTTGGGTGCTCGCGCCGGAGGATTTCCATGTCGAACACATCATCGCACGCAAACACGGCGGCACGGATGCGCCCGAAAACCTCGCGTGGGCCTGCCTTTACTGCAATCTCTACAAAGGGCCGAATCTCGCGGGCCTCGACCCGGATACTGGTGAACTGACGCGACTCTTTCATCCCCGACGGGATACGTGGGAGGAACACTTTTGCTGCGAAAACGCCCGGATGGCGGGAAAGACGCCCGTGGGGCGCACGACCGTCTGGCTTCTGGAAATGAATGCTCCTCTGCTCCTCCACCTCAGAAGCA
>CAZQUC010000227.1:0-7146 GCA_964596095.1 uncultured Enterobacteriaceae bacterium | reverse complement strand
CAAGCGAGGCGACAGAGTGCAAATCGTGCTTTCATCATCCATTGCTTGCCAATCTCACGGAATCTCGAACAATAATAGGCGGCTTGGCTCCCACGTTTCTTTGCCGCCATTCCCAGCATGGAGATTTATCAGCCACCGTTATGAAAACAACGTATCCCCTTTGGAGATCCCTCGTCAGCAGCCTTTCCTCGGTGGTTTCGACGACCATCGGCCGTTGCTCTTTCATGCTTCCGTGGCTCTTGTTTCTGCTGGTCGGGGCTCTCTTGAGTTCGTCGGCTCGCGCGGAACAATTCGGAGATTTCATCTACACCAGCGATGGTTCCACCATCACGATCGCCTACTACACCGGCATGGGCGAAGCGGTGACGATTCCAGAAACCATCGAAGGATTGCCGGTGCGGACGATCAGGGGATCTGCGTTTTCGCGCAAGCGAGACATAACCAGCGTGACCATCCCCAACAGCGTGACCATCATCGAAAGCTTGGCGTTTTTTCACTGCATAGCCCTGGCTAGCGTCACCATTGGCAACAGGGTCACTTCCATCGAAAGCTATGCGTTCTCTGGCTGCACGAAACTGACCAGCGTGATCATCCCCAACAGCGTCACCTCCATCGGAAGCTATGCGTTCTCCGGCTGCACGGGTCTGACCAGCGTCACCATTGGCAACAGCGTCACCTCCATCGGAGGTTTGGCATTCGTTGGCTGCTGGAGCCTGTTGAATATCGAAGTAATGGCTGGCAACCCCGCTTACAGCAGTGTGGGGGGAGTGTTGTTCAATTCCAGCCAAGCCACGCTCGTCATGTATCCCGCCAGAAAAACCGGGGCCTACAGCCTTCCCGCTGGTATTACCTCCATCGGAAGCCGGGCGTTCGCTTATTGCACGGGCCTGACCAACGTGACCATCCCCAACAGTGTCACCTCCATTGAGAGCTGGGCGTTCTATGGCTGCACGGGCCTGAACAGTGTGGCCATCCCCAACAGCGTCCCCTCCATCGGAAGCTATGTGTTCTCTGGCTGCAAGGAACTGACCAGCGTAACCATCCCCAACAGTGTCACCTCCATCGGAAGCTCGGCGTTCTCTGACTGCACGAGCCTGACCAGCGTGACTATCCCCAACAGCGTCACTGCCATCGGAGACTCGGCATTCGCTGGCTGCACGGGCCTGTTGAAGATCGAAGTGACGGCCGGCAACCCCGCTTACAGCAGTGTGGGGGGAGTGTTGTTCAATTCCAGCCAAGCCATGCTCGTCGTGTATCCCGCCGGCAAAACCGGAGCTTACAGCATTCCCAACGTCGTCACCTCCATCGAAGACTCAGCGTTCTGGAACTGCACGGGCTTGACCAGTGTGACCATTCCCGACAGCGTCACTTCCATTGGCATCCAAGCGTTCTTTGGCTGCACGGGTCTGAGCAGCGTGACGATTCCCAGCAGCGTCCCCTCCGTCGGAAGCTATGCATTCGCTTATTGCACGGGCCTGACCAGTGTGATCATCCCCAACAGTGTCACCTCCATCGGAAGCTATGCGTTCTCTGACTGCACGGGCCTGACCAGCATCACCATCCCCGACAGCATCACCATCATCGAAGGCTCGGCGTTCTTTGGCTGCACGGGCCTGACCAGCGTGACCATCCCCAACAGCGTCGCCTCCATTGGAGACGGGGCGTTCGCTGGTTGCACAGGCCTGACCAGCATGACCATCCCCGACAGTATCACCACGATCGGATACGCGACGTTCGCCGGCTGCACGGGCCTGAGCAGCGTGACGATTCCCAACAGTGTCACCTCCATCGAATTTGGAGCGTTCATTGGCTGCACGCGCCTGACTGGTGTCACTTTTGAGGGAAATGCTCCCACTTCATTCGATTCCAGCGCCTTTTACGACCTCTCCGCCGATTTCACGATCTACTACTACGAAGACAGCACCGGCTTCGCCACGCCGACATGGAACGGTTACTCCACGATCGTCATCCCCAGGGTCTCGGAAGGCGGGGAGTTGCTGGTGGATTCCCTCACCCTCCAGGACGGCGCGGTGTCGCTGGTCGTGTCCGGCGGGCGGCAGGGATGGACCTACGAATTGCAGCGTAGCCCCGACTTCGGAGCCGCCTCGTGGGCGACCGTGCAGACCCTCGCTCCCCTGGCCGCCGACGGGCCGGTGGCATTGACCGATGCCGCGGCTTCCGCGACTCATGGATTTTACCACGTCATCGGCCGCGCGCCTTGAGCAGCGCTTCATATCAGGACTCGGGAGGTGTTGCTGGCTTCCGTCGAACAGGCGCGAGACGCTCGGAGGGAAGACGAGACGTCTCCCACGGCAGGCACGCCGCGCGCCCCGCAACTTGCGCCAGGGGCCGAATGGCAGCATGATGCAGCGTGTCCACACAAGCCGCCTTTGCCTATCTGGATTCGCGTCCGGGTCCCACGGGGGATGAAGTATCCGCCGAGCGTTTCCGCCTGATCGCAGCGAAGATCGAGGTGGACCCGGCGCTCTTGGAAATTCCGCTGGCGAATATCGACCGCTGGCTGGCGCAAGGTCATTCGGCGGTGGGTCGCCTGGAGCAGTGGCGGACGTTGCTGCTGGGAGCCAAAGCCTCGCGGAGCGGGATGGAGCGTCTGCTAAAGTTGCTGCGGGATCAGGCTTGGGAAGCGCTTTTGGCGAAAGGTTATTCTCCATTTCCGGGAATTCTCACCGAGGAAGAGAGAAAACATTTGTCATATACTTCCGCGCATTGAATGCCCTGATTGGTGAAGTTCGCCCAAGGCAGCGATCCCTTATTGTCTTTTAGCGTCCCCTGGACGCTCCATCAAAACCATGGCGAAGCCATGGCAGCCACAGCAGCCGGGGGTTGAGCGAAGCGATACCCCCGGATTGCGTGGAAAAGCGCATCCGATCCCGAAGGGGATCGCAGCGAGACCACGCGTTAGGCGAAGGAGGGCAAGAGGAGAGAAGCCCGTTGGCTGCGATCCTTTCAGGATCGGGGCAACTCTTTTTGACTCCTCTCCGGGGGTATCGCTCCGCTCAACCCCCGGCTGCTGTGGCTTTGATGGCTTCGCCATCGTTGGTTGTTCCGGGGAGCGTAAGTGGAGCGCGACAGGGGAATTATCGTGGAGGCTTTGTCCTCAGCGAGGCGGAGAACGTCCGCGGACCGGGCGGAACCACGAATTGTCCGTTGTCGCCGCCGCCGGGCGCGGCAGGATGCGGGCTGCCGCATGTCAGAACCGCTTCCGACCACCACGCCCGAGCCCGCGCCGCCTCCCGCGTCGTGGCGGTCGTCGCGGCAGCTTTACCGGCGGTTCCGGTTTGATCTGAAACATCCGCCGCAGGAGGAAAAGGAAGCGGCGGGCGGGGCGACGGCGGAGTCGCCTTCCCGCGAACGGCGGAAAAACTTCCGGCAGTATCTGGACGCGATCTGGATTTTTCGTTGGAAGATCATCGGCATCCTCGCGCTTGCGACGGTGGTGGCGGGGCTGGAGGTGTATCAGCCCAAGCTCATCGGTGAGGCCATCGACCAAGTGCTGCAAAACCCCGCTCTCAGCACGGAGGAAAAAAACGCGCGCCTGCTCTCCTACGTCGGCGCGTTGCTGGGCATGGTGCTGGTGGCGCGGGCGCTCGATTCGTGGCGCGACTACCGGACCCACGCGCTGAACACGCGCGTCATCTCGCGGGTGCGGCGGCTGCTTTACGGGCACCTGCTGCGCTTTCCGCTGGGCCGCCTGCACGAGTTGAAAACCGGCGGCGTGGTGTCGCGGTTGACGGGCGATCTGGAGGCGCTGGCCGGGCTGTTGCAGATGGCTTTCATCTCGCCTTACGTCGCGCTGCTGCGCGTGGGCATCGCGTTTTCCGTGGTGTGGCTGTGGAACGCCAAGCTCGCGCTGGTGCTGCTGTGCCTGCTGGGGCCGATGGCGTTCGGCTCGTTTCTCTGGATCGGCCCCATCCGCAAAGTCTGGCATTTTTATTTCAAGCGCAAAGGCGAGATGGATTCGCGCATCAGCGAGACCTTCGGCGGCATCCGCGTGGTGCGCGCCTTCCAGCGCGAGGAGGCCGAGGAGCTGCGCTACGCCGCCAGCCAGCACGCGCTCAACCGGCTCAATCTTTTCGCCGTGCGCTACACCACCGTCGTGCATGTGTTGTGGAGCATCCTCATTCCGCTGGCCAATGTCGCGGTGCTGTTTTTCGGCGGGCGGATGCTGCTGCGCTCGGAGGCGACCGTCGGCCAGATCGCCGGGCTCATGGGTTACACCGGGATGTTGATGGGGCCGGTCTATATGATCGTGCAAACCTTCGGTGAATTGCAGAAAAGCCTCGCCGCCGTGGACCGCGTCTTCGACCACCTGCGCGAGCCGGACGAACTCGACGATCCGCCCGACGCCGTCGAGGCCCCGGCCAAGGTGGGCGAATTTGTTTTCGACCGAGTCGATTTCGGCTACACGCCGGAGAAGCTGGTGCTGCACGAGTTCAGCCTCCGCGTGCCGGCTGGGGCGACCGTGGCGCTGGTGGGCGCGAGCGGCGCGGGCAAGACGACGCTGGCCGATCTGGTGGCGCGTCTTTACCGTCCGACGGCCGGGGAGATCCGGCTCAACGACATCCCGCTGGATAAAATCCGCCTGCACAGCTACCGCCGGCTGCTCGGCATCGTGAGCCAGGATGTGTTTCTCTTCGATGGCACCGTCGCGGAAAACCTCTGCTATGGCCGGCCCGAGGCGACGCGCGAGGAGATCGTCGCTGCCGCGAAGCAGGCCAACGCGCATGATTTCATCGCCGAACTGGCGCAGGGCTACGACACGCCCATCGGCGAGCGCGGGACCAAGCTCTCCGGCGGCCAGCGCCAGCGGCTCAGCATCGCCCGCGCCATCGTCGCCGACCCGCAGATTCTCATCCTCGACGAGGCCACCAGCGCGCTCGACACCCAGAGCGAGCGGCTCATCCAGACCGCCATCGAGACGTTGGAGAAAAACCGCACCACCTTCGTCATCGCCCACCGCCTCAGCACCATCGCGCGCGCCGACATCATCGCCGTGCTCGACAAAGGCCGGCTCGTGGAATGTGGCTCCCACGCCGACCTCATGGCGCGCCGTGGCCGCTATTGGCACATGGTCGAGCAACAGCGCGAGGCCTTCGAGGAATGAGCGCGGCGCCTTTCGCTTGTGGAGTGCGGACGGCTTGCCTCCGCTCTTGAACTCACCGGCTTGCCGGTGAGGAGGGCGGGGAGAGTGTCGGGAGAAAAGGGATCGCCGATCAGTCTCCCCCCTCGAGGGGCAAGCCCCTCCCTCCCCCAGAGCGGAGGCAAGCCGTCCGCACTCCACAAGCGAAAGGCGCCGCGTCAATTCATCGATGGATCGTCGGGCAGGTTGGCCATCAGGCCGTAGAGCGGCCCCATGGAGCGGAGCAATCTCGACCACAACCCCTCGGGGTCGGTCAGCGACACGGCGTCGGAATCGGCGCGACGGGTGATCCATGAGCGCTGGCGCAGTTCCCGCTCCAACTGGCCGCCGGCCCAGCCGGAGTAGCCGAGAAAGGCGCGGATGTGGCCGCCGCTGGCTTGCAGATCGAGCGCGGCTTCCACCGCGAGATGGGTCGTATAGACCAGCCGGCGCTCGCTCTCATCCCACTCCAGGATGGCGAAGGTCAGCCGTTCCTGCCCCACGGGTCCGCCGATGAAGACCGGCACTTCGGCCAGCGACGCGAACTTTGATGCCGGCAGCAGGTCGCCCACCGCTTTGCCCATCGGCCGGTTGAGCACATAGCCGTGCGCGCCCTCCTGCGTTTCGTGATCGGTGAGGAGCAGGACGGTGCGGGAAAAATTCGGGTCTTTCAGCGACGGGTCCGCCAGGATGAGCGAGCCTTGCAAACTGATCGGTCCCGGGTTGTCGAATTGATTCATGGGCCCAGACACGCGAACCAAAGTAAGCCGCAACCGGCCGTTTGTCATGAGCCGAACATGACGCGCCGATGACGCCATGGCGGGAATGTGGCCGCGGATCACCCGGCCTGCCCGTCCCGCCGCTGGACAAACTTTCGCGCGCCGCGAGGGTAGCCCCATCATGCGGGTTCTCATCGTGGAAGACGCGCCGCGGCTGCGGAATGTCATCGTCACCGCGCTGACCAAGCTCGGCCACAAGGTCGAGGAGGCGGCGGACGGGCGCGACGGCGCGCGGTTGCTGGGCGGCCAGCATCACTACGACGTGGTGGTGATGGACATCATGATGCCGGGGCTGGACGGGTTGAGCCTGCTGGAGCAGGTGCGCCGGCGCGGCGACGACACGCCCGTGCTGCTGCTCACCGCCCGCGACGCCATCGAGGACCGGGTGAAGGGGCTGCATGCCGGCGCCGATGATTACCTGGTGAAACCCTTCGCGTTGGAGGAATTGGACGCGCGGCTGCTCGCGCTGCACCGCCGCCGTCACGGCCAGAGCCACTCCGTGCTCCAGTGCGGACCGTTGGAAATCGACACCACGGCGCGCGTGGTGCGACGCGAGGGCGAGGAAATCACGCTCACCGCGCGCGAATACGCCTTGCTGGAATTGCTGGCGCTGCGGCCGCGCCAGGTGCTCTCGCGCGAGCAGATCGAAAACCATTTGTATGCCGAAGGCGACACGCCGCTGAGCAATGCGGTGGATTCGGCCATTTGCCAGCTCCGTCGCAAACTCAGCCCGCCCGGCGCGCCGCCGCTCATCCGGACGCGCCGCGGCCTCGGCTACGCGCTCCTGCCGGAATGAACTCGATCCGCCGCCACCTCACGCTGACGCTGGCCGCCGCGCTCGGCGGCTTGCTCACGGTCAGCGGCATTTTGGTGTGGGTGCTGGTCCGACGGGCGTTGACCGAGCAGTTCGATGCCACCCTGCTCGCCGCCGCCCAGACCATTGCCGCCGGGACCGAGGAGGACGACGGCGAGCTGGAAGTGGATTTCGATTTGCTGCAATTGGATGGCTTCGATGTGCGCGACCCGCAGGCGTTTTATGAATTGCGCGATCCCACGGGGAAGCTCGTCGAGCGTTCGTCGGCGTTGAAGCGGTTCCAACTGCCCGCGCTGCCGCTGCCCAAGGGCGACCGGCCGGAATTCCACGCGCTGACGCTCGACAATCACCGGCCCGCGCGCGCGGTGACGTTCCGATTTGATCCCGATGACGACAAGGAAAAGCGCTTTCGC
>CAZQUC010000226.1:3294-7191 GCA_964596095.1 uncultured Enterobacteriaceae bacterium | reverse complement strand
AAAATCTGCGGGATTTCGTGAAGATTTTGCGCGGTTTGCCCTTGATACCACGGCATCGCACGTATGTCGAGACGTTCGGCGGCGGTCTCGCGGTTTTCCTGGCGAAGGAGCGAAGTCTGGTCGGGATCGTGAATGATCTGAATGGCGATCTGGTGAGTCTCTACCGGTGCGCCCAGTGGCACTTGGAGGCGCTGATCGCGGAGGTAGAATGGACACTGCAAGCGCGTTGCAATGTCCTTGAATTCGCCGCGCAGCCGCCCGCGCCGAGTTCCGGTCCCGATGACGACCCCGGCCCCGCGGAGCCCCGGGGGGAAACAAAAGCGGCTCGATTTCGGCCCACTCCTCATCGCTCATATTGGTCTCAGAGCCGCCTTTTTGACTCTGTGTTGGTTCCATCCACCCTTTTTACCTCAGCTTTTCACTCATTCCAATTATTTGCCGGATAGGCTCTAATTCTACTTTGTTAAAATAGTTTTTGCCCTTTTTGGCGCTTCGTCTAGCTTTGAGTCAGTTGATCGTGGCCGCCTGTGCGGCCATAAAAAAATGACACGCGGGACGCTTCATGTCCTTTTGCGAGATGTTCGAGAAGCACTTCCAGATCTACCGCAAAGACATGAGCGGCCACGCCCGGCACTACGTGGGCGGTCTGCTGGGGCGGGCCGGGCGCAAAAACCTGCAGGGCATTGAGGAAGACGTGGCGCACAGCGACTACCAGGGCATGCAGCACTTCCTGAGCGATTCGCCGTGGAATCATGCCGCGCTGATGGAACAGGTGGCCGGGGAGGCGGACCGGGAACTGGGCGGCCATGAGGACAGCGCGTTGTATGTGGATGAGACCTCGTTTGTGAAAAAAGGGCGGGCCTCGGTGGGAGTGCAGCGCCAATCCTGCGGAGGGCTGGGCAAGCTGGAGCACTGCCAGGTGGGCGTCTTCCTGGCGCAGGGCCGCGGAGAGCGGGTCGCGGTGGCGGCCTTCCGGTTGTTTTTGCCGGAGGGCTGGGCGCAGGACGCGACGCGTTGCGCCAAGGCCAAGGTGCCCGAAGAGCAGCGCCTCCACCGCACCAAGACCGAATTGGCCCTGGAGATGATCCGCTCGGCGCGGGAGCGCGGCTCGCGCCACGCGTGGATCGGAGGCGACGAGGTCTATGGCAACTCCGCCGCCTTCACCGCCGCGCTCGAGGACTTGGGCGAGGTGTTTTTGATGGACGTGGCGGCCAACCACCGGGTGTGGACGAGCCAGCCGCGAAGGCCGCGGCCCGCCACGGGACCTCGCCGGCAGGGACGGCCGGCCACCCGGCTCGACGCGCCGGGCGGGGCGCTCACGGTGGAGGCCCTGGCCGCGAAGCACTTTGAGGCCCGCGCGCGAGAAGTGACGGTGCGCGCCACCACCAAGGAGCCCTTGCGCATGCGCGTCTGGGCCGCGCGGGTGTGGCAGCACGAGGGGCAAAAGGCGCGGGAACGCTGGCTGGTGGTGCGCGAGGAGGCCGACGGCTCGCGCCAATACTCCCTGGGCAACCCGCCCGCCGACACCTCCTGGGAGCGCCTCGCCTTCATGCAGGCCCAGCGCTTCTGGACCGAGCGCTCCTTCCAGGACGCCAAGAGCGAACTGGGCCTGGCCGACTACGAGGTGCGTGGTTGGCCCGGCTGGCACCACCACGTCGCTCTGGTCAGCCTGGCCCTGCTCTTCACCCTGATCGAACGCCGCCTCGCCAAGGACACCCGCCCCCTGCTCTCGGTGCGCGACCTCACCGAGCTGCTGGAGATTTACCTGCCCCGCCGCCCCCGCACCGAGGAGGAGGTCCTGCGCAAGATCGCGCGCCGTCACCGCGCCCGTGAACGCGACCTGCGACGACACCAAAAAACCACCCGCCGGGCCGGTAAAACTATTTTAACAAAGTAGAACTAGAGTGGGTCCACCATGAAAATGACCCGCGCTGGCTTTCTGCGGGGCGTATGGACGGCGGCCGTGGTCATGAGCTTCCCGCTGGGCGCGGCGGAGCCGGGGCTGAGGGTCGCCGCCGCCGCCAGTCTGGCGGACGCGCTCAAGGAAATCGACGCCGCCTTCAGCCGCGACTCCGGGGCGAAGGTGGAATTGAATCTGGGCGCTTCCAGCACGCTGGCCCGGCAGATCGAGGCGGGAGCGCCCGCCGATGTTTTTTTCTCCGCCGATCTCGCCAAAATGGACGCGCTGGCCGCCAAGGGATTGATCCGCGCGGCCACGAGACGGAACCGGCTCTCCAACACCCTGGTGGTGGTCGTGCCCGCCGACAGCGCGCTGCCGTTTACCTCGGACGAGGAGCTGGCTGGGCCGCGGGTGGGCAAAATCGCCACGGGTGACCCGCGGGCCGTTCCCGTCGGCGTTTATGCGCGGGCCTATCTGGAGAAGCGCGGCCTGTGGGAGCTGGTGGCGCCCAAGATCGTGGCCACGGAAAACGTGCGCGCCGCCCTGGCCGCCGTCGAATCCGGCAATGTCGAGGCGGGCATCGTTTACAAGACCGACGCCGCGCTTTCGAAAAAAGTGAAAATGGCCTTCGAAATCCCCGCCGCCATCGGGCCGCGGATCGTGTATCCGGTGGCGGTGCTGACTGCGGCGTTGCAGCCGGAACTCGCCGGCCGGTATCTCGATTTTCTCGACACGTCCGCCGCGACCGCCGTGTTCGAGAAATTCGGGTTCATCATCATCCCGCCAACCGAGGCCGCCCCGGCCGCTCCCGCCGCCGATGTGGACCGCTGAGGAGGGACAAGCCCTGTGGCTCACCATCTGGACCGCCGCGGTGGCGGTCGCGCTCATCCTGCCGGCGGGCCTGGCGCTGGCCTGGATCCTTGCGCGCCGGCAGTGGCCGGGAAAATCCCTGGTGGAAACCCTCGTCGCCCTGCCGCTGGTGCTTCCGCCGGTGGCCACCGGGTTGATCCTGCTCAAGCTCTTCGGCCGCAAGGGGCCGCTCGGCGGATGGCTGCACGAGCAGTGGGGGCTCGATATTCTTTTCACGAGGGCGGCGGTGGTGCTGGCGCTCGGGGTGATGGCGTTTCCCTTGCTGGTCCGCGGCCTGCGCACGGCCTTCGAGGAAGTGCCCGCGCGTCTGGAAAACGTGGCGCGCACGTTGGGCCGTTCGCCGTGGAATGTCTTCTGGACCATCACCCTGCCGCTGGCGCGGCGAGGCGTGGCGGCGGGCGTGGTGCTGGCCTTCGCGCGGGCGTTGGGCGAATTCGGAGCCACCATCATGGTGGCGGGGTTCGTGAGTGGAAAGACCTCCACGCTGGCGCTTTCCATCTACCAGCATGTGCAGATGGGCGAAGACGGGCCGGCCTTGCGCTTGCTGGTGGCGAGTCTGGTCATTGCCTTCGCCGCGTTGTGGCTCAGCGAGAGGCTGACTTCCCGGAGGAACCTGCCATGAGCCTGATCCTGGAAAACATTCGGCTGCCGTTGCCCGAGTTCGAATTGAGCGCGTCCGCCACCTTGGAGGCGCCGATCACCGGGTTGATCGGTCCCTCGGGCTCGGGCAAAACCACCTTGCTGGAAATCATCGCCGGATTGCGCCGGCCGGTCAGCGGGCGGGTGATGCTCGACGGGCAGCCTCTGACCGATTGTGCCGGCCGCCGGCACGTGCCGCCCGAAAAACGGCGCGTCGGCTATGTGCCGCAGGATCTGGCGTTGTTTCCTCATCTCGATGCCGGGGAGAATCTCCATTTCGGATTTCGCGGCCCGCGCCGCGATCCCCACCTGCCCGCGCGGGTGATCGAGGTGCTCGAAATCGGCGGCCTGCTGTCGCGCTCGATCAGCCAGCTTTCCGGAGGGGAAAAACAGCGCGTGGCCTTGGGACGCGCGGTGCTGACCTGTCCGCGCCTCCTCTTGCTGGATGAGCCGCTGTCGAGCCTCGACGAGCCGCTCAAAGCCCGCAT
>CAZQUC010000226.1:0-3194 GCA_964596095.1 uncultured Enterobacteriaceae bacterium | reverse complement strand
CACTCCCGGCGTGAACTCCCGATTTGCCCGCGGGCGGAAAACCGGTAAACTGGCCCTGTGTTTGACGTGAAAGAACGCCCCAACCTGGTCCAGCGGGCCTTGCTGGTGGGCATTTATCAGGACAAAAGCGAGGAGGCGGAAGCGCTCGATCTGCTGGAAGAACTGCGCGAACTGGTGACCACCCTGGGCATCGGCATCGTCGGCAGCGTCTCCGCGCGCGTCGGCAAAACCAACGCCCGTTACCTGACCGGCACCGGCAAGGCCGCGGAATTCATCGATCACGCCAAGGAATTGCAGGCCGACTGCATCATTTTCGACAACGAGATCACGCCCATGCAACAGCGCGCGTGGGAGGAGGACGCCGGCATCACCGTCATCGACCGCCACGAGATCATCCTCGATATCTTCGACCGCCGTGCCCGCAGCCGCGAGGCGCGTCTCCAGGTCGATCTCGCCCGGCTGGCGTATTCGATCCCGCGCCTCAAACGCATGTGGGGCCACCTCGACCGTCAGGGCGGCTCCGGGTTTGCCGCGCGTGGGGAAGGGGAGACCCAGCTCGAAGTGGACCGCCGTCTCGCCCGTGAGCGCGTCGGCCGCTTGCGCGCGGAGTTGGAGGAGGTCAAAAAACAACGCGCCACCCAGCGCAAGGAGCGGCTCAAGGACGGGCTGCCCCACCTCGCCCTCGTCGGCTACACCAATGCCGGCAAATCCACCTTGCTCAATGCCCTCACCGGCGCGGGCGTCTTCGCCGAGGACCAGCTCTTCGCCACGCTCGATACCACCACACGCCGCTTCGCGCTGCCCGACGGCCAGCAGGCGTTGCTCACCGATTCCGTCGGCTTCGTCCGCCGGCTGCCGCACGATCTGGTGCAGTCCTTCAAAGCGACGCTTGAAGAGGCACTGCTCGCCGATTTCCTGCTTCACGTCCTCGACGCTTCCGACCCGCGGGCCTACCGGTTTTACGACACCACGCTCAAGGTGCTGGCGGAACTCGGCGCCGCCGACAAACGCAGCCTCGTCATCCTCAACAAGAGCGACAAGATCACCGATCCCGCGTGGCGCTTGCAGTTGGAGCGCCACTTCGACCGCGCCGTCTTCATTTCCGCCGCCACCGGCGAGGGGATCGAGACCTTGCGCGAGCGCCTCAACGAGATGCTCTACGACCGCGTGGTCCGCCTCTCCCTGCGCGTTCCCTTGGCTCGCGCCGACCTCCTCGCCCTCATCCATCGCGAGGGCAAACTCATCTCCGAGCGTTACGAGGGCAATGACGCGCTCGTCCAGGCGGTCATCCCCAAGCGTTTTGCGCTCAAATTCGAGGGATTTGTGGAGCCGGAGTTGATCCCGGTGCCTGAGGGATAGGGCGAGTCGCGGGTTAGGGGGTTGCATGATAGTAGGTTCGTGCCATGCTGTCAGCCTTATCCCCTCCCGCCAACCCCTGACATGGCTCCGTTCCGATGGTCGTTATTCTTGGCGTGCGTCGCTGTCCCGGCTATGCCGGGCCATGCGGCGGAATTGTTCGCTTCCGACGGCCAAGCCGGAGATCGTTTTGGACGCAGTGTCAGCATCTGGGGACCGCTCGGCGTGGTGGGCGCCTATAATCATAACGTGGTCGCCAGCGGCCCGGCCCCTGAATATGGGCACGGCGTGGTCTATCTCTACCGGGAATTGGATCGCGCCGCGGGCCGGGTGCGGGAGGCCGGCAAACTCACGGCCTCCGATGGACGACCCGGCGACCTTTTTGGCCGTTCTACCAGCCTGCACGGCGCCTCCTGCCTGATTGGAGCGCCGGCGCTCCTCAGCATCGGCGTCGGGGCTGCCTACCTGTTCCGCGATCTGGACGTGGCGGGGGCCTGGGTGACGGAAACCGCCACGCTGCGGCTGCCCAATCCTCCTCCCCAATCCCAATATGACATGTTCGGCTACTCGGTGGCCCTGTGGGGGGAAATGGGTTTGGTCGGCGCCTCAAACACCTGGGTGGAAGGCCGCCAAGGCCAGGGCGCGGCTTATCTGTTCCATAACCTGGACACGGCCACGGGCGATCTCACGGAATCAGTGACCTTGCTCGCCTCGGATGGCCAGGCGAGGGATTCCTTCGGGGCGTCGGTGGCTCTTGGCGAAGTCGGCGCATTGGTCGTCGCGCCTGGTGTGAAATTTGAGGGCATGAGAGATTATCAGGGCGCGGTCTATTTGTTCCGCGATCTGGAGGCCACGATTACCGGTGTCCTCACCGAAACCGCGACGCTGGCCCCTTCCGGCGGCTCTTGGTGGATGGATGCGGTTGACTCTGGCGTCAGCCTGTGGGGCGCCAGCGCTCTGATCAAGGCCGAGTTCAAGCCCACCTTCCCGACTGAGTCCCGCATCCTGGCCTGGTTGTATCGCGACCTTGATCGCGCCACCGGGGTGGTCACGGAAAGCGCCCGGCTGGTCGCTTCCAAGCGATTCCCTTCCTACTCGACACCTTCATATAGCGGCGCCAGTTTGTCTGGAGACGCCGCCGTGGTCGGGGTCGTGGCAGTTGACTTTGGCGACGCTACTTTTCCTGCGTATGGCACCGTTTATTTGTATGTGAATCTCGGCGCGGCGGAAGGGGAGGTGGCGGAAGCCGTCCGGCTGACTCCTTCTCAAAAGGGTGATGCGTTTGGTCTCAGGGCCGAGTCGGTGAGTCTGGATGGCGACGTGTTTCTGATTGGAGATGCGAATGACTTGTATGGACGCAATCTGATGGGCGCGGCCTACTGCGGGCGGGTGAGCGCCTTCACCACGCTGGACGAAGGCGATGCCGATCGGGAAATCAGCGCTCTCAGCTTTCAATCGGCGGTGGATTGGATCATCGGCGCCACCACCTCCGGCAACCGGCTCACGCTGGGACAAGGCGACGAAGCGACCGTGACCGAGCCCGGCAAGGCGGTTTATCTCGGGAAGGAGGCGGGAGCGAATGACAACACGCTCACACTCGCGGGACGCCTCACCGCCACGGAGGTTTTCATCGGTGCGGTGGCCGGCAACCGGGGCAACACCTTGCACTTGGCGAAAACCGGCGTTGTCCTTGATGTAGCGCTGCGGCTTGCGCCGGAAAATTTCCTGACTTTGGAGGGCGATCACACCGCCCCCCACGCGCTCTCCGAGCGGCTGGGCTCGGCCAAGCTGCACGTGTGGGATGGAGCGGCTTGGCAGACGGTGGATATCTACAACCA
>CAZQUC010000225.1:3744-7198 GCA_964596095.1 uncultured Enterobacteriaceae bacterium | reverse complement strand
TGCTCAGCGCGGCGAGCAAATTATCCACCGCGGCGTGCATGGCGCGGTCGATGCTTTCGCGCGTGAACCCCCCGAGGTGCGGCGTGGCGATGACTTTCGGGTGGCACGCGAGGCGCGCGTCGGTGGGTGGCTCGGTGTCGAATACATCGGTGGCCAAGCCCGCGAGCCGCCCGGAATCCAGCGCCGCCAGCACGGCGGCCGCGTCGAGGAGATCGTGCCGCGCCGTATTGATGAGCCACGCGCCGTCTTTCATCCGGGACAGCGCCGCCGCGTCGAGCACCGGCCGGCCGGCCGCCGGGGGCGGGCAATGTAGGGTGAGAAAATCCGCCTCCGCCACGGCCTTCTCCAGCGTCACGGCGCGCAGGTCGCCGGGCGTTGGCGAAGCGTCGTTGAAAAACGGATCGAACACCCGCGCCTTCATGCCGAAGGCCAGCCCCAGCGCGCCGACCAGCCGGCCCACGCGCCCGTAACCGATCACGCCCAGCGTTTTGCCTTCCAGTTCCGCGCCGGCGGCCGGGCGCGACCACTCGCCGCGTTTCAAGGCCGCGTCGCTGCCCGGAATCCCCCGCGCCAGCGACAAAATCAGCGCCAGCGTCAGCTCGGCCACGCCGCGCGCGTTGGCTCCCTCGGCGCGCAGGACCTGGATGCCGAGACGCGCGGCGGCGGCCAGATCGATGTTATCCGTGCCCGTGCCGTTGCGGCTGAGGGCGCGCAATTCCTTCGCCGATTCGAGCACGGCGGCGGTCACCGGCTCCACCCCCGCGAGATAGCCCTGGCAGCCGGGGAGCAAGGCGCGGAGTTCCGCCTCGTCCGGCTGCGCGCCGGGACGGCAGAAGACGACCTCCCAGCCCGCCGCGCGCAGTTTTTCCAACGCCGGGTGGCCGTGGCGCGTGACCGAACGAGGGGTGACGAGAATTTTCCCAGCCATGCAGTGAGGTTTATTCGACGATGATTTGGCCGCCACGGCGAAAGACGCGTTTGGGAAAGCCTTCGCGCTCGATGTCGCCGTAGTTGTGCCCGGCGTCTCCAGGATAGACGCAAAAAGATACGAGCGGCTCGTCGCCGGTGTTGATGCTGCGATGCCCCCAATACGGTGGCACATAGACCATGCGTCCGGGCGCGAATTCCTCGTAGCGGCACTGGCCGTCGGTGGTTTTCATCATCATGTAGCCGCGCCCGCGCAGCGCGAGGTAGATTTCCCCCGTGTTGATCCGCGTGTGGTAGTGGCCCTTGGTCATGAAGCATTCCTCGCCCACGCACCCGGGCCGCAGGTCACTGATGCAATACATGAGGTGGCCGTCTTCGTGCGGCACCGGCGTCTCGAAGACTTCGTAATGCACCGGGTCGCCATCAGCCACCAGCGCCTCGAAGGCCGCCGTATCCCGGTAGTGCCCGCGCATGTCGGAGACCCGGCGCGCGAGATGACTTTTGGGGTTCTTCATCACGCCGGCCACGAGATCGTAATCGACGGCGAAGGGCTCGATGAAGGTGGTTTCGGGGAAAAGAGTCAGGCTCATGGGTTGGTCATTGGTCGGATGGATCTGATCGGTCAGATCGGTCGGATGCTACCTCACCGCGTCGGCAGCGATTTCCGAAAGCCGCTCAAACAACGGCCCGTTCGAGGGAATGGTCACGTCGAAGACATCGGAAATCACCTGCGTCCAGCCGTGGAGGAAATACACCCAGCCGTCTTCCACTTGAAGCTGCCGCGTCTGTTCCTGCGCGCGCGCCTGATCGAGAAAAACGAGCTGGCCCCGGTAATTGAATTCCCAGACGATTCCGCGCTGCGGAAACGCCACGGCGTCGGTCAGCGGCGAGCCCGGCGCGTCCTTGCCCAGACCCGTGGCATTGACCACCAGCGATCCGGGCAGCAGCGAGGCCGTCAGTGCATCCGCCAGTTCGGGCTCCGGCACATGGTGGCACGAGAGCGGCACCGCGTCCGGCCACTCGGCGTGCAGCGCGCGCAAATGCTCGAGCCGCGGCGTGCTGCGGTTGGCCACATGGAGGCGGGCCGGACGATTGTCACCGTGCTCCGGTCGGCACAAATGCCAAGCCAGCGCCATGGCCGATCCGCCCGCGCCCAGGATCAGCGCGTCCGCCCGCGTCTTGCGCCAATGGTCCGCGGGCAAAAAGGCATCGAGCGACAGCCCCACCGACCACGGATCGACCGCGCGCCCGTGCAGCTTGCCGTCACGTTTGTAAATGCTGCTGATCTCGCCCATCGAATCCGACAGCGGGTCCAGAGCATCAAACTGATCCCGGCACGCCGCGCAGAGGTCGATCTTGTGCGTCGTCACCAGCGCGCCGCGGGTCAACGGATCGCGCTTGATGAAATCCACCGCCTCGCGGTAGCGCGCCGGCTCGTCGTGCAGCTTGAAGTCCAGCCCGCGCAACTCGCACTCGCCCAGGCCCAGTGCCTCGGCCCAGCGGGGAAAAATGCGGTTGATTGACGACTGACCGGTGGTCACGCCGATGAAATACATCGTGGGCTTGGTGGCGGGCTGGAGATTCATGCGTGGCGGTGAAAAAAGCTGGCTGGCCCAGCCCCCAAAGGACCGGTCCGCGAAGATCACCCATACTACCGCTTCCAGTGCCGACCAATGATCGTTGCCGTTCCGGGATTATACTTGCGCGCATCGGAGGTGTCGAAGGAAGGTCCGCGCGGCCAAAGGAATCGAGTGCAAAGAACCACGCACCATTTCAAGTGTCACCTTTTCGGAATGGCCGCTTTCTTCAATTGTCGCTTCCATTCCCCAGCCGACATGCGGGCTTCCGCCTTCGCCCAAGCCTCCGAGGGAAGCATCCCGAGCGCCATCGCCAGCCGCGACAGCGTTTCCGTCGTCGGGCGGCGCGCTCCGGTTTCGATGAACGCAATGGCCTGCCGGTTCAGGCCTGAACGGGCGGCCACCTCCCCCAACGACAACGCTGCCGTCTCCCGAGCTTCCCGCAGCACGGCGCGGAGAGCCTCGGAAAGATCCGAAGCAAACTGAGGATCAACCGGCACGCTACCATTGTAGAAATTTCGATTGACCCCACACTGCTACAGTTGTAGCGTATAGCCAGCCCAAACAGGCCGTAGAATTTCCACACCACACACAACGCCAAATCATTTCTGTCCTTGACCAGGCACTTCCCGAAATTGAACGCGCGGCTCTCGCCACGGCTTTTACTCTTTTTTCCGGTCATCATGGCCGGTGCGATGCAAACGGCGGCTTGAGTTGGGCTTCCAGAGTCCTTTCTGCAACGCTTCCAGATTGGCTTTCAGGTGCTCCACTTGCGGAAGGAGGTCCGTCGCGGAAACCCCCAGCGCCTGTGCCAGCACTACCAGCTCAAAATCGAAGACCGAGCGGATCTGGCTTTCGATCTTTGCAACATACACTCGATCAGCGCTCTCCAGGCCATTCAATGTCAGCCGCGCGGCCAATTGATCCTGTGTCAGCCCCCGCTCCATGCG
>CAZQUC010000225.1:0-3644 GCA_964596095.1 uncultured Enterobacteriaceae bacterium | reverse complement strand
GCGGCGGCCTCAGCCGCGAGATGTATGTGCGTTATCTTTCTTTCCAGTATCACTTGACCAAGGGGGTGCAGCGGCACTTTATGAAAGTGGCCGGCCACCCGCGCCTCAGCGGCAAAAACCGGTTGCGTGAATTCCTTTTCAAATTCGCGTTGGAAGAAGAGCCTCACTACCGGGTGGCAGAAGTCGATCTCGATCGCATGGGGGAAAAGCCGCTGCCTTGCCCGGTCGATGTCAGTCTTTGGTGGGCGTATTTCGACCAGATCGTCGAGCACCGCCCCTTTGTCCGGCTCGGCGCGACATGTGTGCTGGAAAACCTCGGGGCCGGAGCCGGGACACTCGGTCATCGGCTGCTCGACGAAGCCCCGTTTCTTAACAAGTCCAACACCCGTTTCCTCACCATTCACTTCCACGAACTGCTCCCTCACGGCGATCAAATTATCAGCGCCCTCGCCAGCGCGCCTCTCGAACCGCTGGATGTCGAAGAACTCGTGGAAGGAGCCAACATCGGTTCCATTCTTTATCTCCGAATGGTTGGCTGGGCTATGATGACTGACCCGCTGACCAGCCGGTTTTTCTCCGCGGCTTCTTCCCTTCAGCGTTCTGAAGAGGGGGCAAGATATGCCGATCTGGAAGAATTGATAGCTTATTGAATGGAAGCATGCGCTTCGGCAGTTTATCTGGACGGGGGTATTCTCTCATGGCTGTTTGCGGATCGAGGTTTGATCCCGATTTTTTGCCAGCCCAGCCACCGCTGTCCTTTCATCGTGCTCCGGAACTGGCCCGCGCGGCCATTCAGGCCGTCCGCCGCTCGCGGTTGATTTCCCACATCGAGCGAAAAATCCTGTCTTGCGCCGCCTTTCGTGATCCCTTGGCAGGTTATGACAAACGGGACGAAGAAAGCATCCATCTCATTTTGCATCGTGGAAATTGCCTGCATGGCGCCATTCGGTGCCAGTTTCATCGCATAAGGCCAAGGGAAGGCGACCCATCGCCGCTGTTTGTTGAGATATTGAACCGCAATCAGATGCCGGCAGCCGTCAGGGAAACCATCTTCCGGGAGATCGAAGAATTGGGCACCCACTCGCCTATGTGCCTTGAGACCACTGGCTGGCTGGCGAATCCAGACTTGCGTAAAAGCGCGGTGCTGGCACTGGCTTTGCCAGCAGCGGTCTGGGCACTGGGCGCTGGCTTTCCCGAATTCCCCGGCATCTCCACTCTCCGGGCTTCCAATGGAGCCGCCAGGACGCTCATCCAACTTGGTGGGAAGCCCATCAGTCACCAAGGGCGGGATCTTGTTTTCCAGGATGCGTTTTACCGTGGTTCCGTGCAATTGATGGCCATGCATTCGCGGCGGTATCATCCTGAAATAGCGCCGCTCGTGACCGAGTGTGTGGACATGCTTTTGCGCAGTGGACTTGTCACACATTGAAATGTTTTCGTTTGCGGTGGTTGGCTGCAAAGAAGCCGATGGGCCGCACATGGGTTGTTCCAGTGACTGGTGACGTCGCAGCGCTGGAGGCTACCATGGAAGCCATCAGTCCGCGGTGACGACGGACCAACCGTGAAGACGGCGCAAGAGGTCTTCGTAGCGCGCGAGACGCTGGCAGCGCCGCTGGGCGTGTTGGGCGTGTTGGGCGTGAAACGCCTGTTTTTTCCCCAAACGCGAAAATAGGCTTCATTTCCGGCTCTTCGTAAAAGAAAGTGGGATTTTTTGTGGGGGAAGGAAGGAAATGAGAGATAGAGGACACCGAATTTTATCACCGGCTGCTGGGCTTGAGCAAGCTCTGGACGGTGAGTCAGTGACGCTGGACATGAGCGCGTCGGAGGGGGGACTGCGGGAGCCGCGGGTGGGTGGGGGATGACGGGCAGTGCCTGCACCTCCACGGTCGCGAGGCGCGCCAGTGGCGACCTCTGGACAACTGCCAGTTGCGCACCCTCATCAAGGCCCGGGTTGCCGCGGGTGGCCACTGACCCGAAATGACAAACTTCCGCCGTTGCGATCCCTATTCCTCCGGTCATTTTAAGCGTCATGAACGCCGTCACCGCACCCACTCCTATTCCCATTCCCGCCGACTGGCTGGCGGAGTTTGAAGCGGCGGCGCGCCGGCCGCTGAAGCAGCGGTGGCGCTATGCCTTCATCAAGACGCACAAGCCGGTGCTGGATGACGCGCGGTTCCGCTCCTTTGACTAGATGGAAGACTACCGCGCCTGGTGTGAAACCGCACTGCCCTCCTGGCTTGGCTATGGCCGCGTTTGAATACCGTCAGGCGGAGGAAATCCGCGAGGCCTTCGCCAGGCATGGCGTGCGCTACCTCTTCCTCGGCAAGTCAGCGGCCATCCTGCTCGGCTACCCGGATACCACGCAGGATGGCCTGGATGGGGGGCTTCTGTTTTCCTCCTCCGCCTACAATGGCAATTGTTCCACCCGGTTGCGCCAGAAATTGGAATCGGTGGCCTTGGCGATGAGTTCCAAGTCAGCGATCATTTCACCGAAACTCACCCGGCGCTGATGCGCGAAAACCAGTCCCGCAAAGCTGTGCCCCATGCGTTGCCACTCCTCGGCCAGCACGCGAAAACGAATGTCCTGCGTCACCATCACCCGGCTTTGCTCCGTGGCCAGGGCCAGGAGAGCGGCGTCTTTCATCCGTTCGTGCCCTTCCTCCGTCGCGGCGGCGATGTCCACCCCGCGCAGACGCAGTTGCAGGATCACCGGGCCGGGCACATGCACATCCGCAAAAAGAGAGGTCGCCATACCCGGTGGTCACGCGTCGTGTTTCAGGCGTGCCAAAGTGGAGTCCGTGGGATGCGACCGCCGCCAAGCCTCCGCCTCGCGGCTTTCCTCCAGCAATTCCGCGTCAATCTCCTCGCGATGATCGAAGTAATAACCGAGCGCGGCATGCACCTCCGCCAGCGTCAGATACGGATAGTGGCGAACGAGTTCCTCCGCCGACCAGCCGCGCCAGAGATAATCAGCAGCCAGCATCGCCACCCGCGTGCGGGGGTGATCTTCCAGCCGTGCTGGTTCCCCTGGCGGTTTTGCGATGTGCGGATAAGCCACCACTGTGCTCATGTCCGCACTCTTCCACACGCTCCTGTTGCTCTCAAGCCGCAAAATGACACTCCTCAGTATCAGGCGCGCGTTCCAATAGAGGTGACCCGCAAAGCAGAGCCACGGCGTGACGTGTGTTTTGCAACAAAAGGTGATCAGCCCACGACTGCCGAGGCCCAGCCGTGCAGCCGGTCCAACAGGTCTTCGTAGCGCGTGAGGCGTTGGCGGTAATGAGCGGCGAGCGCGGGATCGGGCTCGAAACGACGGCCGAGGCACACCCAGCGGGCGGCGGCTTCGGGCAGGCTGGGCAGCGCGCCGAGGCCCACGCCGGCGAGCATGGCCGCGCCCATCGGCGCGCCACCGCCGCGTTCGATCCGCACGATGGGCATCTGGAGCACGTCGGCCTTGAGCTGGTTCCAGACCGCGCTCTTTTCGCCGCCGCCCGTGATGCGCAGTTCGGCGAAGGGCGCGTCCGGCAACAGCCGCCGCAGCGCCTGCTGGTAGAGCGCGTATTCCAGCGCCACGGATTCGAGCATCGCGCGAAACAACTCCGCGCGGCCATGATCCCAGGCCAGCCCGGCCCAGCTTCCGCGCA
>CAZQUC010000224.1:0-7208 GCA_964596095.1 uncultured Enterobacteriaceae bacterium | reverse complement strand
GGATATCGTTTCCCTGAGATGGACGATGTGCGGCTCATCCAGCGATCATTTCGGATTTCCGAATGATCTCAAACAGGGGCTTACTGGTCGATGGCCGCGGGTTTGGCCTGGAGCACGGGGGCGGCCAGGGCGTCGAACAGTTGCCGGTTCAGAATAAAGACGGCGGTCTCTCCTTCCTTTTGCCCATAATACAAGGCGGTGCGCTGGCCGGGGGTCGTGGGCGCGAAGGAATAGATGGCGGTGGCCAGCACGGGAGCGGAGGATGACTCGTCGAAGCTCTCCACCTGGACTTCGATCCGCAAGGTGGGGCGGCGCAAGGCTTCCTGGGCCAACGAGGGATCCGCGGCCCAATCGCGGGCTTCCAGTTCGGAGAGTTGGGTGACCAAACGTTCGAGCCGCGGGTGGTCGAGGAATTCCGTGACGTCCGCTCCTTGCCGTTCCGCTTGCCATTTCGCGCCCGCGGCCAGATCGAAGGTCAATTCGAGCGGGGGGTGGGGATCTTGCGCGATGACGAGGCGGCGGAGCGCGAGCGGGGAAAAGCTCAGCAGGCGCGGGCTTTTGTATTTCAGCCAATGGCGCGGCACGTCGCCGAGCGCGGAGCCGTCGAATTGATAGACGATGGGGCGGCCCTGCCAGCGGGCGTAAAACCGGTTTTGGCGGAGGCCCAGTTGCAGGACGGAGCTATCGGCGGGGGTGGGCGCCTGCAGTCGGGTGCGGGCGGGGTGGGTGGCGGTGCCGAAGACGATTTCGAGGAACGGCGCGTCCAGGCCGTAGTCTTCCGGCGGGCCCGGCTCGTCGAAGAATTCCATGATGCCCGCGTGGTTGAGGGCGTCGATCAAGCCCTTCACGCGGGCGCGGTTGGCCTCATGGACGAGCTGGTCGTGCGAGACGAACCATTGCCGCCGGAAGAGGAAGAGCGGCGTTTCGCCTTCCTGGGCATCCTTGAGAATGATGGTGGTGAGCGTGCCGGGGTCGAGGCTGGTCAGCATCTGGTCGCGCAGCCGATCGAGGGTGGCGAGCCGGAAGGCCAGCAATTCCGGCCCCGTCCGCGCGAATCCGGGGCGACCGGCCACACGCGCCCACGCGTGCTCGTCGGTGGTCGTGTCGGCGAAGATTTCCAGCAACTCGCCCGCTGCCGGACCGTCACGCGACCAGAGCCGGATGGCGGCGATGGGTTCGGCGCCCAACCCGGCGGGTTGTTCGTTGAAGGCGGCCGCCCTCGCCTGGGTCAGCACGGGCAGGAGGTCTTCATCGAGCAATTTCTGATCGGCGCGCTCAGCCACGGGTTGGGTCACCCGCCACGTGGCGATGAAGTTTTTCATCGCCTCCGGGCTCAACAGTTCCCGCTCGATCTCCACGGGGCTCTCTCCCGAGCGGAAGGCCACGCGGCGCAGGTCATCCACCTGGGCTTCGAGCAACCGGGGATCGCGCCACTCGCCCGGCGGACGGCCGAGCAGGCGGGAGGCCTGGCCGGCGCGGGCCACGAGCACGCCGTCGGGCGCGTCGTCGCCTTCCTGCACCTGGGCATACACGGTGTTTTCCATCGCGGCCGCGTCGCCCAGGGTCACGGTGAACGACCGGTTGTCGTCGAGGTAAAACACCACCCGCGCCTGCTGTGCGGCTTCGAAGCCGAGTTCCTTGAGTTCTTTTTTCTTCGGCGTTTTTTCGTCCTCCAGCCGGTTGAGGACTTCGGTGGTGGAAGCCAGTTTGAGGATTTCCGCCACCGCCGCCTGGTCCGCGCGGTCTTTGACCGGCGCGGTCAATTGCCACCGCCCGGAGGGCAGGGGCTCCAGGCGCACACGGCCCGCGGCATTGGTGAATTCCATCTTCCGCACCGCCGTCACGGGCAGGTCCAGCAGCAGCCGGGCGCGCTCGGCCCGCTCATGGGTATCGGGCTGACGGCGCTCGAACAACAGGACGAAGCCCGCCGTCGCCGCCGCCAGCACCAAAAGGATCAAGGTTGTCCGCGCACGCATTCGGGAAAAGAACGTCCTTTCTTGCCGTCGAAACCGCGATGGAGCAAGCGCCGAATGCGCGGGCCGTGCCTCCGACGTCTTGCCAGATGGAGGGGGCTGTGCTTGAGGACGGCGTGCTTTCATCCGCAACCCCGGCCTCCGGCTCGCCGCCGCTTCCGCCCACCCATGCCTTCGTGCTCGGGGCGGGGCTGGGCACGCGGCTGCGGCCGTTGACGGAAGCCCTGCCCAAGCCGCTGATCCCGCTGTGGCATCGGCCGCTCATCACTTACGCCTTCGACCATCTGCGGACGCAGGCCGGCGTTTCGCAATTCATCGTCAACACGCACTGGCATCCCGAGGCGTATGCGGCGGCGTTTCCCGATGGCTCCTGGCAGGGCGTGCCCATCACCTTCCGGCACGAGCCGGTCTTGCTGGAAACCGCCGGCGGACTGGCCAACATCGCCGACCTGCTGCCACGCGACCGCTCGTTCTGGGTGTATAATGGCGACATCCTCGCCACCTTGCCGCTCGCGCCCGCGCTGGAGCGGCATCTCGCCAGTGATGACGTGGCCACGCTCATCCTGCGCCGCCGCGGCGCGGAGCGGGTGGTGACCTTCGACGAAACGACCGGCCGCGTGCGGGACGTGCGCAACCTGCTCGGCACGGACTTGCCGCCGACTCATCAATTCACGGGCTTGTATTTGTGCCGCCCGGAGTTCCTGGAATTTCTCACGCCCGGCAAGATCGAGTCCACGCGCCAGACCTTCCTCGACATCATCAACGCCCACGGCCGGCTCGGCGGCGTGGTGGTGGACGAAGGCGAGTGGCTGGACCTCGGCGACCGCGCCTCGTATCTCGCCGCGCACCGACGGCTTGCGGAGGAGGCTTCGTTCGCCGCCACACCGTCGCGCGATCCGCGCCACCGGGGCGTGTGCGCGCTCGCCGCCGAGGCCGACATCGCGCCCGATGCCGGGCTGGAGGATTGCGTGGTGTGGTCCGGCGGCCGGGTGGCCGCGGGGGCGAAACTGACCCGCTGCATCGTCCGCACCGGCCACACCGCGTCCGGCATCGCCACCGATCGTGATTTTTGATTCCCCTTTTCCCATGCCTGCGCCTGACGACTCCACCTTGGAAATCACCCCCGCCGACACCGCCGCTTGGGCCGCGGAGCCGGATGCCGATCTCGTTCTCATCGACTGCCGCGAGCAGGACGAGTGGGATCTCTGCCATCTCGACGGCGCGATCTTGGCGCCGCTGTCGAACTTCGCCGAACTCGCCGCCACGCGGCTGCCGTCGGAGCGACCGCTCGTCGTTTATTGCCACCATGGCATGAGATCGCTGCGCGCCACCCAATGGCTCCGGCAGCGCGGCCACCGCGCGTGGAGCCTCGCCGGCGGCATCGACCGCTGGGCGGAGGAAATCGCGCCGGAGATGCCGCGGTATTGAGCGGGGCTGAAACACAAAACCGCCTCGCCCCGCGCAATGGTTCTTGCTTTCCCGTCGGAGAAGCGAGGTTCCGGCAGGTTGAAACCGAAGACGCCCACCGATCCCCTACGCTCGTTGACCGATGGAAGTTTTCGCTTCCAAATGGCGTTGCGTCCCGGCGACGGCGCGGCGTTTTTCCAGCCGACCCCGCATCATGCCGACGTGATGGCCCAGCGCCGTCAGTTGCTGGAGACCGCGCCCGATGAATATGCGCTGGTTTTGCCGGAAACGGCGGCGCTCGTGCGGGCCGCCGCGACCCTCGTCGCGGGCTGGTTGCGGCAGTCGGGCGCGCCGGTGCCGGACCTTCCTCCCGGTGGCTCCCCGCTCGACGACTGCCGGGCGCTCGGGCGGGCTTGGGAGCCGGATTGGGTCATCCTGCGCCATGAGCCGGGGGAGGTTTTTCGTCTGGTGGCGGGAGCGGTGTGTTTTCCTTCCGGCTGGGCGTTGTCCGAAAAATTGGGCCTCCCGATCGAGGAGATACATGCCCCCATTCCCGGACTCAATGCCAGCCTCGGGCGCTCCATCCAGGTCTTCCTCGAAAGGTTGAAGCCGGGCGCGGTATGGTTGCGGGATAATTGGGGGCTTTCCGCCGATTCGGCCCTCAATCATCATCCGGCCCTCCACCTGCGCCCGCTGGCCGAGGAGACGCCGCTGACCGGCGTGTGGCTGCGCTATGAAGAACAATTGCTCACGCGGCTCCCCGGCTCCACCGATGTGCTCTTCGGCATCAAGGTCGGGCGGGTGCGTCTGGCCGAGATCCTGCCTTATCCCGAAGTGGTGCGCCGGCTGCTGCTGGCGTTGCGCACCATGCCGGAGGAGGTCGCTATTTACAAAGGCCTCGACCGCGCGCGGGCCTCGTTGTTGCGGCAATTGGAAGCCGTCGTGCCTGAATGTGATCGGGACTGAGCGATGGAGTGAAAAGGATGAGCGCCAAGGGAGCCAGGCCCGCCAAGAATTCTCAAGGGCAGAGGCGGGAGGCTTTTCCCTTTTTGATGGGCTGGGCGTTCGTGGCGCGAGGTCTTGGACCAAAAATCCCCTCCTCGACGGAGCGATGTTTCAGCGTGACAACCGGCGGAAATGTCGGTTGAATCGCCGGGGCGTCCCCAAGGGAGCCATCATCAGCCTCACTCCAAACCCCGTTCTTCATGTCCCGTCGCCTTTTTTTCTGGTCGCTGACTTCGGCTTTGGCCGGATTCCTGTTCGGATTCGATACCGTGGTCATCTCTGGCGCGGAGCAGAAAATTCAATCATTGTGGGGCCTGAGCGACACGCTGCACGGGGTGGCCATCGCCTCGGCGCTGTATGGCACGGTGTTGGGCGCGTTGGGTGGAAGCTGGCCGACGGATCGATGGGGGCGGCGGGCGACCTTGTTGTGGATCGGGGTGCTGTATGTGGTGTCGGCGGTGTGGAGCGCTTTTGCGCCGGATGTGTGGAGCTTTATTCTCGCGCGGCTCATCGGCGGAGTGGCGGTGGGGGTTTCGACCGTGGCCGCGCCGTTGTATATTTCGGAAATCTCGCCCCCGGAGCGCCGCGGCCGCCTGGCGGCGTTGTTCCAATTCAATATCGTGCTCGGCATCGTGGTGGCCTTCGGGTCGAACGCGCTGCTCGCCGGCACCAGCGAGCACGATTGGCGGTGGATGCTCGGGGTCGAGGCGGCGCCCGCGTTGCTTTACACCTTCCTGTGCCTGCTCATCCCGGAAAGCCCGCGCTGGCTGCTGGCGTTCCGCGGTGACCGCGAGCGCGGCGTGGCCACGCTGCGGCTGATCCACGAAGGGACGACGGAAGAGGAACTGGCGGCGCGGGCGGAGGCGTTGCTGGAAAGGAATCAGGAGCAAGCGGGCGGGCGCGATCCCTTTTGGAACCGCCGCTGGCGGGTGCCGATCGCGCTGGCGATCCTGGTCGCGTTCTTCAACCAACTTTCCGGCATCAACGCGGTGCTCTATTTCGCGCCGCGCATTTTCGAGCTGACGGGACTGGGCGCGCAGGCCGCGCTGCTGCAATCGGTCGGCATCGGCATCACCAATCTGGTCTTCACCTTCGTGGGGCTGTGGCTAATCGACCGCCTGGGCCGGCGCACGTTGCTGTATATAGGCTCCTTCGGCTACATCATCTCGCTGGGGCTTTGCGCGTGGGCGTTTTTCACGGAGCGTTACACCATCGTGCCGGCGAGCCTGTTTGCGTTCATCGCTGCGCACGCGGTGGGCCAGGGCGCGGTCATCTGGGTGCTGATTTCGGAAATCTTTCCCGACCGCCACCGGGCCACCGGTCAATCGCTGGGCAGCTTCACCCACTGGCTGTTCGCCGCGCTGCTCACCACCGTCTTTCCCTGGATGGTCGGCCAGTTCGCGCCCGGATGGATCTTCCTCTTTTTCGGTGGCATGATGGTGCTGCAATTGCTCTGGGTGAAGCTGATGGTGCCGGAAACCAAGGGCGTGCCGTTGGAGGAAATCCAGGCGCGGCTCGAACGGCCCGCGGCGTAGCGCCGCCGGCGGGGCTCGCTCTGGTTGCCCCTGCAACTCTACGTGGACCACCACAGATTTTTCTTCACCTCCCTCCCAGGCAGCCTCACCCAACTCGCCGCCGTCTTGCGCTTTGACGACCTCTCCTTCCGCGATGCCTCGACTCCCCAAGCCAAAGGCAAAATCGAACGCTGCCACCAACTCTGGCAGCGACGCCTGCCCGCCCTCTTCAGCGCCGAAGGCGTCACTGATCTCCACCAGGCCAACCTCCTGCTGGACCATCATCAACGGTCCTGTTTTGTTCGCCGCCCACTTTGTCCTGTTTTGAACGCTACACGACGCGGGCGGCTTCCGCCCTTGCAATCCACGCCCGGCCCGACACTCTCGCCCGGTGGCGGTGGCTGAAGAGAACTTGTTGGACCCGGCGTTCCTCGACCGATTGCGTGCGCTCGCCCTGCGGCTGCGCAAACGCCGTCAATTGAAACGCAAGGGATTGCAATCAACCCCGGCAACCGGCTTCACACGCGAGTTCAAGGATTTCCGCCACTACACGCCGCACGACGATTACCGTGCCATCGACTGGCGGCTCTACGCGCGGCTGGGCAAGCTCTTCATCCGCCTTTATGAGGAGGTGCAGGAATTCCACGTGCATTTGCTGCTCGACACCAGCGAGTCCATGCGCGCGCCCTTTCCGGAAAAGCAACGCGTCGCGCGGAAGCTCGCCGTCGCGCTCGGTGCGGTCGGGCTGCTCGGCCAACACCGGGTGACGCTTTCGACCATGAACGAGCGCGTCGTCTCCACGCTCCCTCCGCTCAAAGGGCAGGTGAACCTGCGCCGACTCGCCGAGCATGTGGCGACGCTCGACTTCGGCGGGCGGACCGATCTGGAAAAATGCTTCGAGGACTTCCGTCCCTCCCGCCAGCGTTACGGCATCATCTTCGTCATCTCGGATTTCTTTGGCGCCGATCTTTCCTCCGCGCCCCGCGCCTTGGCGCGCATCGGCCTCTGGCCCGGGGAGACCCATGTCATCCAGGTATATCATCCCCAGGAGCGGCAGCCGGGATTGGAGGGGGAAATCGAACTGATCGATGTCGAAACCGGCGAGGCCCGCCGCCTCTGGCTCAGCAAACGCGACGCCAAGCGCTACGAGGAAAACTTCACCCGCTTCACCGCGTCGATCGAAAAAGAATGCCTTTCCCGCCAAGCCGACTACCAGCCGTGGCCGACCGACGCCGATTTTGAGGAAGCCTTCCTCGCGCTGCTTTCGCATGGGAGCGCGTTGGCGAATGGGTGAAGAGTTTTCAGCCTT
>CAZQUC010000223.1:0-7225 GCA_964596095.1 uncultured Enterobacteriaceae bacterium | reverse complement strand
GGGCGGCGCGCGCGGCCGGGCCGGAGGGGGTCATCATCCGCACGCTGGATGTCGGCGGCGACAAGCTCCCGGTGCGCGAGGCCGACTGGCAGCCGGAGGCGAATCCCTTCCTCGGCTGGCGCGGCATCCGGCGCTCGCTGCGGCAGCCGGACATCTTCCGGCTGCAATTGCGCGCGATCCTGCGCGCCAGCGCCTATGGCAAGGTGCGCGTGATGTTCCCGCTCGTCGCCACCCTCAGCGAAGTGCGGAGCGCCAACGCGCTGCTCGCCCACTGCATGGACGAGTTGCGCGAGGAGGGCATCCCCTTCGATGAAAACCTGGAGCGCGGCGCGATGATCGAAGTCCCCAGCGCCGCGGTGACCGCCGACCTCATCGCGCCCGAGGTCGATTTTCTCAGCGTCGGCACCAACGATCTCATCCAATACACCATCGCCGTGGACCGGGTGAACGAGCGGGTGGCCGACCTTTATCAACCCTGCCACCCCGCCATCCTGCGCCTGCTGAAAAACGTGGTCGAGGCCGCCTCCTCCGCGGGCATCTGGGCGGGCGTGTGCGGGGAAATGGCCGGCGACCTCATCATGACGCCGCTCCTCATCGGCCTCGGCTTTCAGGAGCTGAGCCTGGGCTCCGGGCAAATCCCGCGCATCAAGCACGCGGTGCGCACCCTCGATGCCAGTGAATGCCAGGCGCTGATCGAAAAACTGCTTACCCTGCGCGGCCCCCACGACATTTTCAGCCGCTGCCGCCAGATGGCCCGTTCCTATTATGCCGAACTCCTGGAGTGAGAGCCGCGTCTCTCACGTCCATCTCACCGTAACGCCGGCCGCGCCTTGGCGCGCCGAGCCGGAGCCGGAGCCGGCTCCGCCTTCTTCGCCGCTCCCCCCTCTTTGAGCCGGATATGATTGACCTCCGCCTCCGGCGCAGCCGCGGCCTCTTTCTTCTCGCGGCGGAACGGCCACGATTTGAGCGACAATGGCTTCGGCGGATTGACCGGCTTGGCTTCGGTTTGCTCCCACTTCGGATCGCGGGTCACGGTGGCGGCTTCGTCGGTGAAGGGCAGCGGAAACTCGTTGCCCGTCGCACGCTCGGGATTCCGGTAGGGATCGGACCCCGGCACTTCCCACCCACCGCCCAGCGCCTTGTAGATGCCGACCAGATTGAGCGCCACCTGCCGCTCGGCGGCCACCGCCAGTTGCTGCGCGAGCAAGAGACTGCGCTGGGCCTCCAGCACATTGAGGAAGCTGCCGGCGCCGTTGGTGTAAAGATCCCGGGAGAGCGACAGCGCCTTGCTGCTTTGCGCCTCGGCTTCGCGGAGCGCGCTGAGGTATTTGCGCGCCTCCTCGTAGGCGATGAGGCTGTTCTCCACGTCCTCCAGCGCGGTGAGCATGGATTGCTCCAGCGTGGCACGGGCTTGCTCGACGCCGGCTTTCGCGGCCTGGACATTCGCATTCAACGTGCCGCCCGTGAACAACGGCACGCTGACTCCCGCGCCGAGGCTCCAGAATTTCGCGCGGCCGTCGGTGAGATCCTCCACCACCGTGCTTTGCCGTCCCGAGCTGGCCGTGAGGGAGAACCGAGGCAGCCGCTCGGCGCGCGCCTGGCCCAGCCCTTCATAAGCGGAGGCCAGCAACCGGTCGGCCTGCCGCACGTCGGGGCGGCGGATCAGCAAGTCGGAGGGCAACCCGGCGGGCACGCTCGCAGGGCCTTGCGGCAACGGTTTGGATTTGGACAGCCGGCTGATGAACGTGCCCGGTGTTTCCCCGCAGAGGGTGGCGAGCCGGTGCATGGATTCCTTGATCCCTTGGGTGATCTGCGGCAGCGCGGCGCGCGTGGTGGCCAGTTGTCCCTCGGCCTGGGCCACGGTCAAATCGTTGTCCACGCCGGCATCGCGGCGGGTCTTGGTGAGGCTGACGGTTTCTTCCTGCGTGCTGATGTTGCGGAGCACCACGGCCTCCTCGGCCTGGAGCCCGCGCAAACTCATATAAGTGCTCGCGACATCAGCCAGCAGCAGGATCATCACATCGCGCTCCGCCTCCTTGCTCGCCTCCGCCTGCGCGTAAGCCGCGCGCACACCGTGGCGCAACCGGCCGAAGACATCCAGCTCCCAGCTCGCATCGACGCTCCAGCCGAAGTCATTGGCCGGAATCGTGCCCGCGATCCCCCCCTGCCGCGTCAGCCCGCTCGCCCGCTGCCGGGCGGAGGAAAACTGGGTGGAAAGCTGGGGAAACAGCCCGCCCAGCGAAGCGTAGTAACGCGAGCGCGCCTCCAGCAGCCGGGCGCTCGCGACCAGGAGCGAGCGGTTGTTCTCCACCGCGGTGGCGATCAACTCATCGAGTTGTGGGTCGTTGAACGTCGTCCACCACACGGCCAGCCGTCCGGTGTCGAGCGGCGCCTGCGTGCGGTCGGCCTGGAAGCGATCGGGCACCGCGAGAGGCTCGTCCTGCGCGGAAGCGACGGACAAGGCGACGACGGCGAGGGAGAGTGGAACGAGGAACGAATGTCTCATAATGCAGGGTGAACATCGCGAAGACCGCGAAGAGAGATAAAAAGGGTCACGAAGGAGAAGGATGCGGCAACCGCGCGCGGGAGGACGTCTTGCCGGGGTCGCCGGAGGGCCAATGCTTCAGCGCGCCGAGGCTGAAGCGATGCACATGGTCGATGATCTCGGCCACATCGGCCGGTTTTTCTTGCAACGGCGGACTCATCAGCTCGATGAGCGGCCCGTTCTGCATGTAAAACAGGCACTGGCCGGCAATGCTGAACGAGAGCTTGTGCAATTCCCGCTCCGGCAGCCGCCGGCCGGTGAGCTTGTGCAGCGCGGCGCACAACAGCTCCTGCTCCGGGCACATCTTTTCCTTGGCCAGCCGGTCGAGCGCGCCGGTCGGATCGAGCATCTCACGGGTAAAGACCAGCCGGTGCCACTTCGGCCGCCCCGGGTCCATCAGCCGGCGCACCAGCCGTTCGATGAAACACCGCACCTGCTCCTCCGGCGCGGAGGCTTCCGGCCACGGGCATTCGTCGATCTCCTGGTCCGAACAACGGCAGGCGGACAGCACCTGCGCGTAAAGCTCGGCCTTGTCCCCGAAATGGTAATTGATGGCCGCGAGATTGACCCCCGCCCGCTCGGTGATCTGGCGGACCGTCGCGCCCTGGTAGCCGTGACTGGCAAAGATCTCCCCCGCCGCCTCGAGAATCCGCTGGCGGGTGTCCGTGCTGAAGGAGTGGGGCGCGCGCACCATCGGTCATTTGTATAAAACATTTGTTTGAAACGTAAACCACAAATCCGTCCTAGCGGCCCCTATGCTTTTTGCTGACAGACGGACGTCTCCACCGGTCCGAGGGGCGCGGGCCAGTTCTTGTCTCAGCCGGCCGCCGCCACTCTCTCCACCACCGCGCGCATGGCGGCATCCTGGGCTTCCATCGATTCGAGCAAGGCCGCCTGCACACGGAAACGGTCGAGATTGTGCTCGGGCCGATGGATTTTGAAGTAGTGATCGCCCTCCAGATAATCGGTCAAAAACCGCATCGCGACCTCCAGCGTGATGAGGCGGCTGGAAAAGGCGAGGTATTCGATCTCGATGTCGGTCAGGAAACCGTTGGCGCCCGCCAGATACCCCTCCACCAGCGACTCGAATATCGGCAGCCGCATGGACACGCGGGACACTTCCTGCTCATCCTCGGCGCAAGAGATCGCCGTGGTGCGCACGAGGTCGCCGAAATCATACAACACCAGACCGGGCATGACGGTGTCGAGATCCATGATGCACAGGCCGCGCCCGTCCTTGTCATCGATCATCACGTTGTTGAGCTTGGTGTCGTTGTGGGTGACGCGCTCAGGCAGCCGGCTCTGGCGTTGCAGCTCGAGCAGGACATCGACGAGAGACTCCCGCTTCCGGCAAAAATCGAGCGGCCCGCTCACCTCGGTGGCGCGTCCTTTGCGGTCCTCCCGCGCGGCCCGCATCAGGTCATCATACCGCCGGCGGCTATGGTGAAAATCCGGGATGGTGTCGGCCAGCCGCCCGCCGGGCAGATCCGCGAGATGGGCCTGGAATTCCCCGAAGGCCCGCGCCGCTTCCCTCGCCAGTTGCGGATCATCGACATGATTGTGGGCGGTGGCGCCTTCGATGAAGACATAACCGCGCCAATGATTGCCCACGGCATCCTCGTGCGAGATTCCGCCCGTGCGGCACGGGATGAGCGTCAGCACCTTGCGATCCGTCTCCTTCTCCCCCGTGTCGTGCAGCTTGCGGGAAATGTGCTCGGTGACCCGCGCGATGTTATCCATCACCAGATCGGGCCGTTTGAAGATGTGGTGGTTGATCCGCTGGAGGATGTAACGGATCGGCACGCCGCCCTGGGAGAAGCGCACTTCGTAGGTGTCGTTGATGTGCCCCGCCCCGCAAGGACGCGAGCCGAGGTATTCACCCGACATGGCGAAGTGGGACGCCACGGTGCGGATGTCGTGTTCGGGATGATGATGACGCATAAAAAAATCCGGGGCCGACCATAACGATGATTGCGCATCGTGCGGATTTTTTTGCGGAAAGAGAAGGCCGTATAGGCCGTATAGGCCGTATACGGCCCATGGGGCCTAAAACGCACTACCCCACGAAAAACGCCGTTCCCCTCACGGGAAACGGCGTTTTCGAGCAAGTTGGGCGAGGCTGGCAAAAATCAGGCCGTCGGCACGGTGGCGATGGTCTTCAGAATCCGCGAGGCGATTTGGTAAGGATCGCCCTGGGAATTCGGACGGCGGTCTTCCAAATACCCTTTGTAGTCGTTGTTGACGAAGCTATGCGGGACGCGGATGGAGGCGCCGCGGTTGGCCACCCCGTAATTGAACTTGTCGATGGACTGCGTTTCGTGCAGACCCGTCAGACGCAGATGGTTGTCCGGACCATAGACGGCGATGTGTTCGTCGCGGTATTTCTCGAAGGCGGCCATGAGCGCTTCGAAGTATCCCTTGCCGCCCACCGTGCGCAGGTATTCGGTGGAGAAATTGGAGTGCATGCCGGAGCCGTTCCAGTCGCCGCGGATGGGCTTGCAATGGAAATCGACATCCACGCCGTATTTCTCCGTGAGGCGGAGCAACAGATAGCGGGCGACCCACACGTCATCGGCGGCTTTCTTGGAGCCTTTGCCGAAGATCTGGAATTCCCACTGGCCCTTGGCGACCTCGGCGTTGATCCCTTCGTGGTTGATGCCGGCGTCGAGACAGAGATCGAGATGCTCCTCGACGATCTGGCGCGCGATGTCACCGACGTTCTTGTAGCCGACGCCCGTGTAATATTCGCCTTGCGGGGCGGGATACCCCTCCTCGGGGAAGCCGAGCGGCCGGCCGTTCTGGGTGAGGAAGTATTCCTGCTCGAAGCCGAACCACGCGCCGGGATCGTCGAGAATGGTGGCGCGGTGGTTGGAAAGGTGCGGCGTCACCCCGTCGGGCAGCAGCACTTCGCTCATCACCAGCACGCCGTTCTTGCGGGTGGTGTCGGGATACACGGCCACGGGCTTGAGCACGCAGTCCGAGCTTTTGCCTTCCGCTTGTTGGGTCGAGCTGCCGTCGAAGCCCCAGTTTGGCAGGTCTTCCAGCGTCGGAAAAGTGTCAAATTCCTTGATTTGGGTCTTGCTGCGCAAGTTCGGCACCGGCGTGTATCCGTCGAGCCAGATGTATTCGAGTTTGTATTTGGCCATGGTTGGTGATGGATCGTATGGAGTTGGGGTCACGCCCCGTAGAGGACAACCTGCCTGCCGGCAAGCCGAAAACTCCGTCTGACGGGGGATGCAGGGGAGGAAAGCAGCTTCCGTGCCAGCCCATTCCGCAGTGGATTTCCCCGCGAGCCGGGTGAAAAATAAGCTCTCACGTCACGCCCCAACCCCATGACCCGTCGAAAATTTCTCGCTTCCTCCGCCCTGGCTTCCGCGTCCACTTTTGTCACCGCGCCGTGGATCGCCCGCGGAGCGCCTTACGATGACGAATTCGCGGAGGTGAAAAAGCGCGTCGGCGTCATCGGCACGGGGTGGTATGGGAAGTGCGATTTGTTCCGCCTGTTGCAGGTCGCGCCGGTGGAGGTGGTGGCGTTGTGTGACGTGGATTCCCAGATGCTCGCCGACGCGGCGGACCAGACGGCGGCGCGGCAGGTGTCCAAAAAACGGCCGCGGGTGCATGGCGACTACCGCGAAATGTTGAAGGAAAAGGATCTCGACATCGTGCTCGTCGCCACGCCGGACCATTGGCACGCGCTGGCGACGATCGCGGCATTGGAGGCCGGCGCCGATGTTTATGTGCAGAAGCCGATCAGCGTCGATGTCCTGGAAGGCCACGCCATGCGGGCCGCGGCGCGGCGGCTCGGCCGCGTGGTGCAGGTCGGCACGCAGCGGCGCAGCACGCCGCACCTGATCGAGGCGAAAAACGACATCATCGGCGCGGGGAAGCTGGGACGGGTCGGTTTGGTGGAAATTTGCTGCTACTATCACATGCGCAACCGGTCGAACCCGCCCGACGAAGCGCCGCCCGCCTCGCTCGACTATGAGCTGTGGACCGGCCCCGCTCCCTTGCGCCCCTATAACCGGCTCGTCCATCCGCGAAGCTGGCGCGCCTTCATGGAATACGGCAACGGCATCGTGGGCGACATGTGCATCCACATGCTCGACATGGTGCGCTGGCTGCTCGACCTCGGCGCGCCCGACCGCATTTTCTCCACCGGTGGCATTTACGTGGAGAAAGACGCCAAGGCCAACATCACCGACACCCAGACCGCCACCTTCCAATTCGGCGACCTGCCCGTGGTCTGGACCCACCGCACCTACGGCGCCGCGCCCGACCCGCAATACCCGTGGGCCGCGACGCTCTACGGCGACAAGGGGATGCTCAAAGCCGGCGTGATGGGATACGATTTCACCCCCCAAGGCAACGCTGGAACCGCCGTGCATCGCGAGGTGGCCTACGAATTCGAGGAATTCCCCGAAGACCGGACGGAAAAGGACCTGGAAACCCACGTCGCGCCCGCCATCCGCGGGCACATGAAGGATTTCCTCCGCCAGATCGCCCAACGCGGCCGGCCGGTGGCGGACATCGAACAAGGGTATCTTTCCTCCGCAGCCTGCATCCTGGCCAATGTCTCCCAGCAACTCGGCGGCCGTAGCCTCGGGTGGGATCCGGCCACCGGCCGCACCGGCGATGCGGAAGCCGACCGGCTCTTGGCCCGCCCTTATCGCTCTCCCTGGG
>CAZQUC010000222.1:0-7233 GCA_964596095.1 uncultured Enterobacteriaceae bacterium | reverse complement strand
CGGCGCGCAAGGGCGGGCTGTCCTCCGTGCCGCGATAGAGCGCCGCGGCGGCGCGCGGGTCGGAGGCGCTTTTCGTGAGCCAGTCTTTTTCCACCTCGCGCAGGCTCCAGAGCCGGCCGTTGAAGCGGACAGTGCGTGGGGAGAAATCGCCGCGCCAGCCATCGCGCAGGACCGGGGGTTGGGAAGCCGCAACCTTTTTCGCCTGCGCGTCGAGCACCGCGGCCTGATACAGATTGAGCAGAAACGCGGTTTGTTGTGAGTGGGACCATTGCGTGAATTGCGGCGGGGTCACCGCGGAGAGGGCGCGCAGGTAGCGCCGCACCGCCTCGTGCTGCGCGCGCAGCGCGGCCTCGTCCGGCCGGGGGCGGCTGCCGGAGGCGGTGAGTTCCGCCAGCACCGGGCGCCAGGCGGCATGCGCATGATCGAATTGCCCCGAGGAGGGCGGCACCATGTAATGGCGCTTTTCCTTCGGCCAATAATGCCAAGTCGCGGCCGCCACCACGAGCGCCAGCAGCGCCGCCAGTCCGCGAATCCTCGACGCCGAGGGCAGGGCGAGCGCGGCGGCGGCTTTTTTGCGCGCGCGGTGGCGGGGCGGTCCGGGCGGTCCGGGCGGGCGTGACGGCGCGTCGGCTTCAGGCTCGGGCGGAGGGCTCATGGCGGATGGGGCGGGCCTGCGCGCGGAAGGGCCAGCGGGCGGGCGCGAAGAGATAGAATTGTTTCAATCCCTCATACAAAGCGCGATGGTTTTCGCGCAGCGCTTCGGGGTAGCGGATGAAGGCCTCGCTCGCGGCGGCGAAAAGGGCTTCGTCGCTCACGAGTTCCGGCGCGTGGGGCTGGACGAAGGGGAGCCGGTCCGCCGCATCGTGCCGCAGGGAGCGCGCCCAGCCCGCATAGACCAGGCACGCCGCTTCCCGCGCGGGCACGCCGGGCGGCAACAGCCGGCGCCAGTGCGCCATGATGTCTTCGTCAAATTCCTCGCGGGCGCACCGGCCGGCGCCCAATTCCTCATCCCAGATCGCCACCAGCGTGCTCATCGTCCACGGGCAATCCGGCGAGGCCAGGGCCTGCTCGGCCTCGGCGCGCGAGCCGATCACGACTTGGCGGATGGAGGGCAGCGGGGGGATGCGCAGCCGCGCGTGCAACAGGCAGAGATGTCCGACGAGGCTGAGCTTCATCGCCTCCGTCACTTCCTCCACCTGGTCGATGCCCGCGAAGCTCAGGTCCTGCATTTTGGCGAAGGCCTTCTCCTGCAAATGCTCGCGGAGGTCGAAGGGCAGCATGCGGTATTCCGCCACGCCGCGCTCCAGCCAGGGCAGCCACGTCAGCGGAAAGCCGACCGCGCGCACCACTTTGGTGCGCCGCCGCCGCCGCCAGAGATCGGCGAGGCCGCCGGCCAGCACCAGCAGGAGCAGCAGCCCGAGCAGCAGGTTGATTTGATAAAGAAGGCTCGCGATCACGGAAAGACGGCGGGGAGGCGGAACCCGCCCAGCAAAAGCAATCCGCCGCCGCCGTCCAGCGGGAGATGCGCGGATCGCTTGACGCCGCGCGGTCCGCGGTTACCAGCGGCCATGGTTTCCTCGCTCGCAGGGACGGAGGTGATCGCGTCGATGATCACCCCGGCGGTGCTGATCTCCGCCAGCGGCACCCTGGTCTTTTCCACCGCCAACCGGCTCGTGCGGGTGATCGACCGCGTGCGGCTGCTGGCGCAACACGCCGAGGCGCTCGGGCCGGCCGCCATCGCTTCCCGGCCGCTGCTCCTTCACCAACACCAGCGCGCCCTGGTCGCCGACCAAGTGCCGCGTCTCTCCCGCCGTCTGCTGCTGCTGCGCACGGCGCTGACCGCGCTGTATCTCGCCATCGCGTTTTTCATTCTCACCAGCATCGCCATCGCCGTGCAGGCGTTGTGGACGCTGCCGTGGCCGTGGTTGAGCCTCACGCCGGGGTTTCTCGGCATCATCTCGCTGCTGGCGGCCAGCTTGTTGCTCATCCGCGAGGCGCGGCTTGCCGTCACGTCGTCGATCCGCGAGATCGACCTGCTGCAAAAACTGACCTCCGTGTCGCTCGCCCACGGCGAGCCGGAGGAGCCCGGCGGCACGAAGTGATCTCTCGCCACGCCGCGGGCGCGAAGGCGCTCACGCCGTCTTGGGCAGGCTGGCGGCGGCGACGGCCTGGCCGTGGCGCTTGGTTTTTTCGTCGGGCATCACGAGCTTGATGGCGAGTTCGGGGAATTCGCCGGCGAGCACGCGCTCGGCCTGGTCGATGATCAATTGGCCGCCGCGGCCCGAAGTGACACGGCCGAGGATGAGCAGGTTTTCGATCTCGTAAAACGTCGCGTAGTGCGCGATGGCATAGCCGAAGCAGACGCCGATGGTCTCGTAGATGGCCTGCGCGCGGGGATCGTCCGCTTTCATGGCGGCCTGGACCTGCACGAGCTGCTCGGGAAACGGCATCGCGCCGAAGTCGAACCCCGCGGCGGGCGCGAGGCGCGCCACGGCCTGCTGGGAGAAATACTGCGCGCCGCATCCGCGGTCGCCCGACCATTCATCCACCGGCGCGTCGTCGCGGTAATCGACGGGCGCGAAGGCCAGCTCGTTGAGCCACGGGAGGATGTGGCCGTCGCCATCGACGTAACCCACGGCCTCGGACGTGCCCATGGCCACGCCGAGCACGCGGTTCGCCGACAAGGCCATCGAGCCGGCGAGCGCGGTGACTTCGCCGTCATTCACGACCTCGAAAGGCACGCCTTGCCATTTTTCCTTGAGGGCGAAAAAGAGCCGGCGCACGTGCTTTTCGAAATCCTCATCGCTCACGCCGCGGAAGAGCGAGGCAGCCCGCACTTCGTTGGCGACGTAACACCCGGCGGCGGACCCGCCGATGGCATCGATGCGCGGCAGGTGCGCGGCGGCGCGGCGCAGCGAGTCGTCGATGCCGTCGAGGTGATACTGGGGGTCGCTTTCAAAGTAGGGATTCCACACGATTTCCTCGGAGAAGACGACTTCGCCGTCGATGACGGCGGCGCATTTGCGGTCCGAGCCGCCGAGGTCGAACCCGATGCGGCAGCCGTCGAGATGGCGGCCCAAAGGGATCGCCGCGCCGGTCTCGGCGGGCAATTCGTCGGCCGAAGCCACGGCCTGCACGGTGAAGGGCTCGCCGAAAATCCGGCGGCCGATGAAGTCGCGATCGAAAGCGCGCGCGCCATCCCCGGCGTAGATCGCGGCGAGGGCGGCCGCCACCTCGGGCGCGCCCGCGACGAACAGGCGGCTGCCGCCTTTTTGCCAGAGGAGGAATTTCACCAGCCGCTCGACGTATTTGAGCGTCAGCGCGTCATTCTCCCCGCCCGCGGCGAGGAGGCGGCCGGACCAGCGGAAGGCCGTGCCGTCCGCCCGCGTCAGCGCGAGATCCACCGGCCGCGCGCCGGGGTCGGCGGCCGCCCGCGCGGCGTAGGCGCGATTCCACAACACGGCGGGCACGAAGCCGGGATCCAGGACGGGGACGAATTTCGGGGCGATGACAATGGACATGAGACGATGGCGAAGAAGAAGAGCGGCGGAGGAACGACGACGGGGGCTCTTTTTCATCGGCGGCAACTTTCCTTTTTCAACTCTTTCAGCACACTACGCGATCTTCACATCGCCCGCTCATGTCCATCACCGATCTGACTCTCGTCCCCACCACCGATCCGGCCGCGCTTTACGGCTGGCGGGACGGTTTGTATGCGGATGATCTCGTCCTCGTCGCGCTCGTGCATCTGGACTTGTTTTCGTGGCTCGACGCACGCGGCGGCGCGACCGAGGCGGAGGTGGTCGCACAGTTCCGTCTCAATGCCCGGTTAGGCGATGTGCTGCTCACGCTGCTGCGGGCGCGCGGGCTGGTGGCGCGAGAGGAGGACGGGCGTTGCCGCGTCACGCCGGTGGCGCGCGAGCATTTCAGCTCGGCCTCGCCGTGGTTTCTCGGTCCGTATTACGCCTCGCTCAAGGATCGGCCGGCGGCGTTGAATTTGCTGGAGGTCCTGCGCGGCGGCGGACCGGTTTTTTGGGGCGGCAGGCAGGCGCGCAAAACCGACTGGCACACCGCGATGGAAGACGACGCCTACGCGGAGAGCTTCACCGCGGCGATGGACTGCCGCGGGGTGTATCTCGCGCAGGCGGCGGCCAAGGCGGTCGATCTCTCCGCCTCGCGCCGGTTGCTGGACGTGGCCGGCGGCTCGGGGATTTACGCCTGCTCCTTTGTCGCGCATCATCCGCATCTGCGCGCGGCAGTGCTGGAGCAGCCGCCTGTCGATGCGGTGGCGGCCCGCCTCATCGCCCGCCGCGGCTTCGCGGAGCGCGTCGAGGTCGTGACCGGCAATCTGTTCGAGCCGCCGCTGCCGGAGGAGTTCGACGTGCAGCTTTGGTCGAATGTGTTGCACGACTGGGACGTGCCGGAGGTGCGGTATTTGCTCGCCGCGTCCTTCGCGTCGCTGCCTGCGGGCGGGCTCTTCCTCATGCACGATGTCTTCCTCAATGACGCGAAGGACGGCCCGGCGGCGGCGGCGGAATATTCCGTCACCCTCGCCCACGCCACGCAGGGCCGGTGTTATGGCACGGGCGAAATCAAAGGCTGGCTGGAGGAAGCCGGCTTCACGGATTTCCGCTATCAGGACACCGCGGCCGGCCGCGGGCTGGCTGTCGCGCGCAAGCCATGACGGCGCGCCAGCTGACGAGCTGGGGTTAGAGGGACTTGAAGAGAAACACCGGCGTCTTCTTCGCCACGGGATACGGGAATCGGCTTTCCTCGAATTGCTTGATCCGCTCCTTGTCCTCTCGGTCCAGCACCTTCGTGGTGAAGAGCGGGAGGATCGGCGCGCCGTCTTCGTGGGTGTCGTATTTTTCGCCTTGTTTTTCGATGCACAAGACGCCGCCCACCAGGCCGCCGGGCCGCTCGCCGATGATGATGTCGAGGCGCACATCTTTGTCGAGCTTGACCCATTTGCCGGCGTAGGGCCGGCGCGGGCCTTCGGTGAGGGGCGGTCCGCCGGGCAGCAGCTGGCGGATTTCCGGATCCGGCTCCCCGCCATAATCCACCAGCGGATACCACGAGCCATCCAGCACGGGCTTGCCATTGACATAGACCACCAGCGCGTCGTCGAACAGGCCCACGAACCGCCACGGTCCGACGGAAGGCGCGGTGACCCGCCCGGAATAATGCACGAACCACGCCGTGGGCTGCACCTCTTTCTCCACCGCGAACGCTTTCGGCCCTTCCTCCGCCGCCAGCCGCGGCACCGCCAGGTAGGTGAAGGTCATTTGCTGGCGGGCCTGGTAATATTTGCGCAGCGAGGTGTAGTTGAACCGTCGCGCCGCCGCGTCGTTGATGGCGGCGGCATACGCGGCTTCGTTGTTTTCAAAAGGGGTCGGATTGCCGTCGCGGTCCTGCTTGAGGTCGTAGAATTGGCCCAGCAATCCGGCTTCGGAATCGCCCGTGCGGCCGAAAAACGACGCCACGAACCCGCGCCCGCCGCGCATCCCCATGCCGGGGCCGGATCCTGGTCCCGTGCCGCTGCCAAAGCCGCCGCCGAATCCTCCGCCCCCCGCCGCGGACATCGACCCCGGCAGCAAGGCCACGTCCGCCAGCGGATCGCTGAAGCGCTGGATCTCCGGAAGCTGGAAGGTGGACGTGGAAGTCTTGGCGGCCAGGCGCGGCAGACTCGCCATATTCTGCCACCGCTTCTGCTGCGGCAGCGAGGCCTGCTTCGGCCCACTGGAGCCGCCGCCCGAGCCCACGGGCGAAAACACCACCACATCTTCCTTTTTCTTCGGCTCCATCACCGAGACCACGATCTTCACCGCCAGCGCCAGCAGGACGAGGTGAACCAAAAGACTGATGACCAGCCGCCGGCCGAAGAAGGGCACGGTCGTCCGCTCTGTCAGCGTCACCGGACCGGCAAAGGCCGCGGGAGGCGGGGGGAGAGGAGGCTGTTCATCGTTCATCGTCATCGCGAGAGTATCAGAGGAGCGTGCGGCAACGCCCGCCTCGTGCGAAAACTTAGCGCAAAAACCGTCACCGAGATCGCAGATTCAGCGGACAGCGCTGATCGCCTGGTGCTTACAAAGAGAGCCGCTTCACGCAGCGGCCGCTTCCGGACGTAGAAATACCAAGCGTGCTTCCGTTGAGCTTTCCGGATCGAACCGGTAGCCCGCGGTCGCGAAGGCGCGCAGATCCTCCGGCCGCTGCGCCCGCGTGCGGAGGAGAAAATCCGCCATCATGCCCCGCGCGCGTTTGGCGAAAAAGCTGATGATCTTGTAACGCCCGTTCTTCTCGTCCTTGAACACGCACTCCACCACCGGCACGGCGAGCGTCGCGGGCCGCACGGCGGAGAAATATTCCTCCGAGGCCAGATTCACCAGCCACTTCGCTTTCGCCTCGCGCAGGGCGGCGTTGAGCGTCTCGGTGATGCGGTCACCCCAAAAATCGTAAAGCGTCGCGCCGCGTTTCGTCTTCAGCCGCGTGCCCATTTCCAGCCGGTAGGGCAGGATCGCGTCCAGCGGCCGCAACGTCCCGTGCAAGCCGCTGAGGATGCGCAGATGCTTTTGCGCGTAGGCAAAATCCGCTTTCTTGAACGAGGCGAGATCGAACCCCCGATAGACATCGCCATTGAACGCCAGCAACGCCTGTTTCGCCTCGGGCGGCGAATAATCCGCGCGCCATTCCCGATACCGCTCCGCATTGAGCGTCGCCAGCTTGTCGCTGATCCCCATCAATTCCGCCAGCCGCGCCGCTTTCAGCTTCCGCAGTTCGCGGATCAACTCCTCCGAGTCGGCGAGAAACTCCGGCAGCGTCCACGGGACCACGGCCGGTGGTGGCGAAAAATCGAGACTCTTGGCGGGCGAAATGACGGCGAGCATACGGGCGAACTCCACCCTTCCGGCAATGACGCCGACTGCAACCGGAGGGTGTCGTTTTTTGCCCGCGGCCCTCGTCCCGCGCCCGCCGGAGATCGCGCGACGGCCGGCCGGCCCACATTTTGAAGTTGCCTTTCAGAGGCGGAAAGCCATGCTCCTTCCCCAGCCGCCGCTCGGCGGCTGCCATGATCCTGCGGGTATAGTTTAGTGGTAGAACAGGAGCTTCCCAAGCTTCTGGTGAGGGTTCGATTCCCTCTACCCGCTCCAGTTGTTGGGGATTTGAAGCGGCTGCAGGACCCCGCTCAGCACGCGGCTGTGAAACGGCGCTATGACCGTGAACGGAGCCTGCAGA
>CAZQUC010000221.1:0-7288 GCA_964596095.1 uncultured Enterobacteriaceae bacterium | reverse complement strand
TGAAGTAGAAATTCTCGCCTTTGCCATCGACGAGGTATTCGATGGTGCCGGCGTTCTGGTAGCCGATTTCCTCGGCGAGCTTGATGCTGGCAGAGAGCATCTTTTTGCGCAGCCGGTCGGAGAGAAAGGGCGAGGGGCACTCTTCGATGATCTTCTGGTTGCGGCGCTGGAGGGAGCAATCGCGCTCGCCCAGCGCGTAGGCCTTGCCCTTGATGTCGCCGAGCAACTGGATCTCGATGTGGTGCGGGTTTTCGACGAGTTTTTCGATATACACGTCGCCGCTGCCGAAGCACGCCTCCGCCTCGGCCCGTGCGGCCGCAAAGGCGCCGCCGAGGGTGGCTTCGTTAAAGACCGGGCGCATCCCGCGGCCGCCGCCGCCGTTGGCGGCTTTGATCATGACGGGATAGCCGATCTCGGCCGCGATGCGTTTGGCTTCCTTGTCGTCGGCGACGATGCCGTCGCTGCCGGGCGTGATGGGCACGCGATATTTTTTGGCGGTGGCGCGGGCTTCGTTCTTGTCGCCCATCATCTTGATGACGCGGGCGCTGGGGCCGATGAATTTGATCTTGCAGCTTTCGCAGATTTCCGCGAAGCGCGGGTTTTCGCTGAGGAAGCCGTAGCCGGGATGGATGGCATCCACGTTGGCGATCTCGGCCGCGGCGATGAGGCGGTCCATTTGCAGGTAGCTCAGCTTGCTCGGGCCGGGGCCGATGCAAATGGCCTGGTCCGCGATCTGGACGTGCATCGAGCTGACGTCCGCCTCGGAATAGACGGCGACGGTTTGGATGCCGAGTTCCTTGCACGCGCGGATGACCCGCAGCGCGATTTCTCCCCGGTTGGCGATCAGAATTTTGTTAAACACTCGAAGATGGGATGAATGGAAAATGGGTCCGGTGGTCGATCCGCAGACACTCAGGCCGTGGGGGAGGATTCCCCGGCCCAGGCGTCATGCCTCACCACCAAATAATCTTGTCGGGAGGGAGACGCGTCGCTCAGGGTTTGACCTCGAAGAGCACCTGGCCGTAGGCGACGGGGGAGGCGTCCTCCACGGCGATGCGGGTGATGCGGCCGGTCACTTCGGCTTTGATTTCGTTCATGACTTTCATCGCCTCGATGATGCAGACGGTGGTTTCGGCCTCGACGTAATCGCCCACCTTCACAAAGGGGTCCGAGCCGGGGCTGGCGGCCCGGTAGAAGGTGCCGACCATCGGGGATTTGACGGTGAGCGCGTCGCTGACCGGGGCGGCGGGCACGGCGGCGGCCGGGGGGGCGGGGTCGCCGACGGGCGCGGCCACGGGAGCGGGCGCCGCGCGCCACGAGCCGAGGACCGAGCCGAGCGCTTCGGTGTCGAGGGATTTTTTCAGCACGAGCTTTTCCCCATCCCGCTCCAACTCGAAATGAGTCAGATCGTTGGTTTTCATCAGCTCGATGATGGTTTTGATGTCCTTGATGTCCAAAATGATTCCTCCTGGAATGAATGAAGGCTACAGATTCAGAAAACAACCGGGCGATGGCAACTGTTTTCACCGGCCGGCCGGCCACCGCCGGAAGAAGGGAAACGGGAGCGCGGTCGGGCGACGCCCTCCACGCGAAAAGAATCCGGCCTTACGAGACCTCGGCCTCCCCCGGAGCAGGCACATCCTAGAGCCGCCGTCCGGGGCGTCAAGGGGTGGACTGAAGGGGGCGGGAGGGGCTGCCGATGGACTTATTCGGTGGCGGTGACGCGGGGGAGCGGTTGGGAGGGGACATAGTATTCCGCGTAGCCGATCATCATTTCGTCGCTGGTTTGGTCGCCCCAGGGGACGGTGCGGGTGGGGTCGGGGTTGTGCGGATTGTGGGTGCTGTTGTCGAACCACCCGATGGCGCGAAACCGGCTGCCGGCGGGCAGGGTGAGGAATTCGGCGTAATCATAGGTGAGCTGCCAATTGAAATCGTAGCGCGGGACTTCCAGCAGCGTGCGCGCCTCGCCGCCGGGGAGCACGACTTCGTAGCGGAACGCGTGGCCCCGGACGTGCATGTGTGGCATGAGCCGCAGCAGCCGCACGTCGGCGGGCAGCGGCAGACTGGCGGCCTCGGGATGGCTCGGCGCGCCCGGCGGGATGCGCAGGCGGGGTTGGGCGAGGGTGGCCACTTCCACCACATGCGTCGGCGGGCCGTCCGCGTAGTGGATGCCCAGCCGGATCTGGTCCTGCATTTCCTCGCCCACCGGCGTGTAGTGGATCTGGAACCGCAGCTTCGAATTTTTCGGGAGCTTTTTGGCCAACCCCTCCGGATAGACGATCTTGTTGCTGCCGGGAACGTAGGCGGCGAGGAAGCCGAGCCCCTGGTCTTCCTGCTTGTTGGGATTGAGCGGATCTTTCGCCCAAATCAACACGTGATGCACGACGGCGCGCGCGGTGGGCAGCACTTCCCACGCCTGGATCCACCGGTCTTCGGTGAGGCCGGTCTCGACCATCACATGTTGATACGGCATCGTCCCTTCGGCCTTCACCGTGATGGGGCGGGGAATTTGAAACACGGCGTCGGGCGTGCCGAGTTCCCATTCGCCGGGCCAGGTCCGGGCGAGCGGCGCTTCGGCGGCATCGCCTTCCGGCCGGCCGCCGGCCAGCCAGGCGAGGAGGTCGGCCTTGTCCGCCGCGGCGAGGGATCGCTCGTTGCCCCACGGGGTGTGCTGCCCGGCGGGCGCGGGCTTCGCGAACCACGGCGGCATCAGGTCTTCATCGACCATGCGCCGGATCATGCCGGCCTTGGCGGCCACCTGCGCGGGCGTTTCCAGCGGGAAGGGGGCCAAACCGCCGGTTTGATGGCACGACACGCAATTTTGCTGGAGGATGCGGGAGATGCGGTTGTGATAGGTCGCGGGCGCGGGCGGCGGCGGGGAGGTGGGCTCCAGAGCGCACCCGGGTGCTTCGGTCGCGGCCACGGCCACCGGCTCGTCCTTCACCAGCGAAGCAATGGCGTCTTGCAAATAGGTCGCGCGGGCTTCGTCGCGCGACCAGCCCACGCCGTAGCGGTCGTCGATCGCGCCGCGATAGACCAGCGTGTGCGCGGCATCGATGACATACGTCTCCGTCGTCGTGCGCGCGGCCAGCGTCGCGCGCAGGCGCGCCGAGGCGTCGGTGACAATAGCGCCGGTCAATCCCGCTCTTGCCAAGGTGGCGGCCGCGGCTTCGTCCGTCGCGGCATCCACGCCGGCATCGAGATTCACGAACAGGAACGCCACTCCCTGCGCCTTCGCGGCCGCGGATTGGCGCGCCAGCTCGGGCAGATAGCGTTTCCCCACCGGGCAACTCGGGCTGACGAGCGCGATCACCGTGCCTTTTTCCCCGGCGAAGGCGGTCCACGGGCGCTCTTCGGCAGGGGCGGTGGTGACGGCCGCGGCGGGCACGCGGCGGCCGACGCCGAATTCCGCGGGTTTGAGCCGGCGCGGCGCGCGCGTCGTGGCCGGCGCGGCGGGTGGGTCATACGGCGGGGGCGGCTGATCCAAGGGCTCGACCGTTTCTTTCGGCTCGCGGGCCGTCGCGTCCGCGTAGGCCGACTGCAATTCCTTCAGCGTCACGGCGCCGTCGCCATCCTCGTCGAGCACCCGCAGCCACGGGAGGCGTTTCAGCTCCGGCTCGGACAAGCGTCCGTCGCCATCGCCGTCCAGCTTTTTGAAATGCTCGGGCAATGCCTCGGCCGGCAGGAACTTCCGCAGCGGCTCGCCCACCAGCGCGCGCAAGTGCGTCCGCACTTCTTCGAACGACAACACGCCATCCCCGTTGGCATCCGCGCCTTTCAATTCCGTGGCGAACGGGCGCGCTTCTTCCGTCGAGAGCACGCCATTGCCGTCCGCGTCCGCTTGGGCGAATTCCCGCGCCAGCCAGGATTCGGCCCGGCCGGCAACAGTCATCAAAGAGAAGAGCAAGCCGCCGGTTACGGCGGACAACAACCAACGGGAACCGGTCTGGGGCAAAGTCGTCATGGCGTCACAAAGGAATGGCCGGAAAGGCAAGGCGCCATCCTGCTCCATTTCCCCGACTGTCGCAACTCGACTTATCCCCCCATCCACGTGATTTAAGTCATGGGCTCATTGCGCTTGACAGTCCAGATCGCGCGACGGCATAATGATGAAGATCGCGGTGTCTTTGAGAACGGAAGTTGATTCCCGGACCAAAGCCCGCCGATGGCCCCCCCAATGATCCCCGATAGTTCCTGGTTGTGGATGGTTTTCCCGGCGCCTCCGTGGCAGGCCGGAAGGCCATCCTCGAAGGGTGTCTGGGCGACGTGGGCGCAGGGCCTGAACCCCAAACCCATGCCCCATATGAAAACCCACTCACGCTCGTTCGCTCCATGGCCTCGTCTCGCCGGCTTGACGCTCGGAACCGCCTTGGCCGCCATTGTGCCGGCTTCGGCCCAAAGCTATTTTCAGGCTCCGTATGGCCCCGGCGGCACGTGGCGGATTTATGAGATCAACCCGACCGCCACGCTGACGTTCAAGGACGCGGTGGAAGAGGCCCGCGCCAAGACCGATCCGGTCAATAACACGGTGACCGGGAATTTGTTCTCCCTCACCTCCGCCGCCAAGGAATTGTTCATCCGCCGCAACCTCAACCGCCAGGGAGGTGACGTGTGGATCGGCCTCACCGACCGGGAAGGGGTGCTGCCGTTGGGCGAGGGCGGGGAGGACGCCCAGGAGTCGATCACCTTCGGCACGGCGGGTGACGCGCACCGCCTCAACGGCTGGAAGTTCCTCAATGGCGACTCCTATGGAGACTACGTGAATTGGGGCGCGGGCGAGCCCAACAACGCGGGCAACATCGAAGACGCCGTGCATTTCAATACCGGCGGGTGGAACGACCACCGCTCGGGCTACGAGGAAAACGAGCCGATTTTCCCCGAACTCCAGCCCGGCACCTCGCAGGCCGAATCGGCCGACGCTCCGCTCTTCCGCTCCATCATCGAATATTCCACGGATTCCCCCACGCCTTTCCCCGGCATCCGCCACGGCGCGGTCATCCCGCCCAGCGCTACGTTCAACCTGCCGCCGCACACGGACGGAAACTGGAGCGTGCGGGTGGTGCGCGATCTGGCGGCGACCGGCAACATTGTAGATTCCGTGGACCAGGCGCTCCTCGGTGAAGGCACGCTGGTGGAAGAACTGGCGCCGTATATTGACTTCACCGACCCGGATACCAATGCGGCGGGCGGGCCCATCCTGACCACGGATCCGCTGCCGTTTCCCGGAGATCAACCGGGCGATGACGACAACATCATCCTCGTGGCCAAGACCCGTCTTTCCGTCGCCACGGCGGGCACCTACACCATCCAGGTGCGTTCGGACGATGGCTTCGCCCTGCGGATACCGGGGCAAACGTGGTCCGAGGTGGCGGGAGCCGGTTACATCGATCCGCTCGATCCCGCAACGCTGGTTTTTGAAACGGGCACCGGCGACAGCAACACCCGCGGCGTCATCACCCTGGCGGCGGGCGCGTATGATGTGGAGTTCGTGAATTGGGAAGGCGCTGTCGGCTCCTACGTCGAAGTGACCTCCGCCACCGGCACGCGGCTCAATGCGGGCGAGGCGCAATGGCTGCCGCTGGGCAGCACGGCCACCCTGCCGGAAATCAACACCGTCAACGCCGTGCATCTCAAGGAGCCGGCTGCGGTCGCCAATGCCAACTTCGGCCGCGCGACCGGACGCCAGAACAACCTGCCCGCGTTGCGCAAACTCATGGAATATGCCATCGACAATGGGCAGGCGACCGAGGACGTGCGGGAGGTTCTGGAAATCGCCGAAGCCGATATGCCGGGGTATCCGGGCACGGATTGGGAATACTATCTCACCAAGATCACCGGCAGTTTCACCTTGGAGGCCGATGCGGACGGCAACGGCACCGGCAATGAGCTGATCGATGTCACCTTCGGCCTGTTCTCCGACGACGGGTCCAGCCTGCGGATCATCGGCGAGGATTTTCTCGCGGTGAATGACTTCGTGGCTGAAACCGCCACCTTGGTGGACAACGGCGGCGACATGACCCTCACCGCGGATTACCCTTCGGGCAACACCAACGCCTACGGCCACATCCGCCTGCGGGAAGGGCAGAGCTATCAATTCGAGGCTTACATGTATGAGTTGGAGGTCGGCTCGAACTTCAATCTCCGCTGGCAACTGGGCAATCAACTCGCGGGTGGTTTCACCGGCGGCCAAACGCCGTTGCGCACGGCGGATTACGGTGACGTGTTATCCTTGGATGAGCCCGCCACCGTCATCAACACGGACATCCCCGTCATCACCGTGCCTTTCATGGACTTGGCCATCGACATGGTCAATGAAACGGTGGCCCAGAACGTCGCCACGACCGGCGCCGCGCCGGTATTGATCCTGCGCGATTCCGCGGACGGCGGCAGCATCACCGGCGCGAGTTACGCCGGAATCAACAGCGTATTTCCCGTGGGTGGGGCCGATTACTATCTCACCAAAGTCACGGGCACCCTGGTGGTGGATAACCAGAACGGCACGGCCGGCGAATCGTTGACGCTGACCTTCGGCATGTTCTCGGACGACGGCTCGGCCTTCCGGATTGTCGGCCAGGACTTCACCTTCGCGGGCGATGCCGGCACCAATGCTGACGCCGGCTCGCCCGGCGCGGTGCTGGGAGACATCGGCGGCGATCAAGCCATGGTGGCCGACCTGCTCACCGGCAATGCCGATGCCCTGGGTGTCATCACCTTGGCGGAAGGCGAATATGCCTTTGAAGGGTATCATTTCGAAAATGCCGGCGGCTCCGGTTACGAGATCTGGTGGGCCGTGGGCGAGCACGAGGCATTCGATCCCACCCTCTTCCGCCCCTTGAGCAACAATCCCGGCCTCTTCGTGCCGGGCAACACAGGCATTCCGCTCGTCGCCGCCGGCGTCACCCCGCCGACGGAGAGCTTCGCCATCACGAACTTCCAGTTCAATGCCACGACGGGCGAGTTTACCCTCACCTTCGACTCCGTGGCCGACGCCTCCTACGCGTTGGACTACACCATCGGGTTCCTCCCCGCGGGAGAGCCGCTCGCCGCTTCCCGATGGAATGTGGCACCGGGCTTCGCCACCGTGCCGGCCACCGGCGCCAGCACCACCATCACCGGCGCCATCAGCGCCCTGGTGACGCCCGACGGCACCCTGCCCGACGGCTCCCAGAGCTTCTTCCGGGTGCGGAGATTGTAGCGCTCAGAACCTGTTAAGTTAAAAATGGTCGATGCCTGCGCAGACGTGTCATCTGGAGTGCGGAGGCTGGCCTCCGCTTTGTGGGGGGGAGGG
>CAZQUC010000220.1:0-7289 GCA_964596095.1 uncultured Enterobacteriaceae bacterium | reverse complement strand
GCCAGCACCAGGCAGGCAAACCCTTCTTCTGCTGGTGGAACGGCACCCGCATGCATTTCCGCACTCACGTCAAGTCCGAGCACATCGGCCTTTCAGGCCAGGACGAATACGGCGACGGCATGGTCGAGCACGACATGCATGTTGGTGAGTTGCTCAAGCTCATCGACGACCTCGGCATCACCGACAACACCATCGTCCAATACTCGACAGACAACGGTCCGCACTACAACACCTGGCCCGACGCCGGAACCACGCCTTTCCGTGGCGAGAAGAACTCGAACTGGGAAGGCGCGTTCCGCGTGCCCTGTTTCATCAAGTGGCCCGGCCGCTTCCCGGCGGGCACGACGCTCAACGGAATCGTCTCGCACGAAGATTGGCTCCCCACCTTCGCCGCCGCCGCCGGTGCGCCGGACATCAAGGGAAAACTGCTTCAGGGTGGCGTGGAACTGAACGGCCGCACCTACAAGAACCACATCGACGGCTACAACCTGCTGGACTACCTCGGCGGCAAGGAGAAGGAATCGCCGCGCCAGGAGTTCATCTATCTGAACGACGGCGCCGAGGTGGTCGCCATCCGCGTGGGAGACTGGAAGGCGACCTATCTGGAAAACCGCGCCGAGCAGTTGGACGTGTGGCGCGAGCCCTTCGTCCACCTGCGCCTGCCGCTGCTCTTCAACCTGCGCCGCGATCCATTCGAGAAATCGCAGCATAACTCGAACACCTATCACGACTGGATGATCGATCGCGCGTTCGTCCTCGTCCCGCTGCAGGCGGTTGCCAGCAAGTTCCTCATGACCCTGAAAGAGTTCCCACCCAGCCAGAAGCCGGGCGACTGGAGCCTCGATTCGCTCGAAAAGCAGATCAAACAGATGACCGTAGGCGGAGAATAGTCTAATCATGGATCATGCGGGAGGCGCCCGCCACTTGGTGGACGCCTCCCTTTCACGCGGCTTCAACAACCCACCTCGGATGAAATCCACCATTTCGCTGCCATTCTTCGCGCTGGTCGTGACGGTCGCCGCGCCAGCCGCCGAGCCGGATCGCGGCACGCCGCCCGGCATGGTGTGGATTCCCGGCGGGGAGTTCGCGATGGGCACGGACGACACCCGCGGCCCGCGCAACGAACGGCCCGCGCATTCGGTGAAACTCGACGGGTTCTGGCTCGATGCGCACAACGTGACCAATGCCGGGTTCCGCCGCTTCGTGGAGGCCACCGGCTATGTGACCACGGCCGAGCGTCCGGTGGATTGGGAGGAACTTAAAAAGCAACTGCCGCCCGGCACGCCTCGGCCCGCGCCTGAGAAGCTGTTGCCCGGCTCGCTGGTCTTCACGCCCACGGAAGGCCCGGTGGACCTACGGGAAATGAGCCACTGGTGGCGCTGGACGACCGGCGCCTGCTGGAAACACCCGGAAGGCCCGGGCAGCTATCTTGAAGGCCGCGAAGATCATCCTGTGGTGCAGGTGTCGTGGGAAGACGCGGTGGCTTACGCCCGGTGGGCCGGCAAACGTCTGCCCACGGAAGCCGAGTGGGAATTCGCCGCGCGCGGAGGAGCGAAGCGCCCTACCCGCTACCATTGGGGCGACGAATTCCGGCCCGAGGGAAAGTTCATGGTCAATACCTGGACCGGCACATTTCCCTACCGGAATACCAAGGAAGATGGATTCGAGCGCACTTCGCCCGTGACGGCGTTTCCACCCAACGGCTACGACCTCTATGATATGGGCGGCAACGTCTGGAACTGGGTCGGTGATTTTTACCGGGCCGACGTTCATGCGTTGCTGGCGCAGGAACCCGCGTGCCACAACCCGCAAGGCCCGGAGACAAGCTGGAGTCCCGGCCATCCCGTGGCCGACTCCCCCGAACGGGTGATCAAAGGCGGCTCGTTCCTTTGCCATGCCGATTATTGCGAAAGCTACCGCCCCACCGCGCGGCGCGGCACGCCGCCGGATACCGGCATGAGCCATCTCGGCTTCCGCTGCGCCAAGTCCGGTGAGGAGCGGGCGGCACGTGGGATTCCAACAAAAGGAAGCAACGATCAATAACCTCCAAACGCCCCGCTGACACCACTCACGTCCCATGAAGTCCTCTGCCATCGCCGCCACCCAAACGCCTCGCGCGATGCGGGTCGCCGCCATCCTGCTCGCGTTCATGCCGGTGGCTGGAGGCGCTGAAGAAGCTCCCAACAACGGAGAGGATTTCACCCGTCCTCCCGCGCAATTCGATGGGCGATACCAGTATCAAGCCAGGAGCGACGGCTCGGACCGCCACAGCTTCATCCTGCGGAGGAACCAGCCGACACCGCTCGTGGACGGCTGGGAATTGTCCACGCGCTTCGATCTGCCGCTGGTCCTTTCGGACAAGGCCGGCATTGAGAACGGGAGTGGCGACATGGCGTTCGGCCTGGGTGACCTGCTGGTCCAGGCCGCGCTGATCCACACGGCGACCGACCGGTTCGCCTGGGGGGGCGGCGCGCGGTTCCTTTTCCCCACGGCCAGCGAGGATGAACTCGGCTCAGGCCAATACCGGCTCCTGCCTCTGCTCGGCGCGCGTTTCAAGCTGCCGGAAATCTCGCCGGGATCGTTTCTTCAATTCCTCGGCCGCTACGATTTCGATCTCGGCGGCGATGGCGGGCGCGGCCATGTCAGCCAGATCCAGTTCAGCCCGACCCTGAGCCTCGCTTTGCCCGATCGTTGGTTCGTCACGTTTTTTCCGTCCCAGGACATCGTCTTCAACCTCACCAACCATCGGTGGTTCGTGCCCGCGAATGTCTCCATCGGCCGCCATCTGGGCGAGCGGTCCGTTGTCTCGCTGGAGGCCAGCGTGCCCGTCATCAAGGAATTCACGCTTTATGACTTCAAACTCGAAGCGCGGTTGAGCTTCTCTTTTTGAGCCATGAAATCACACCCTATCCTCAAACTTCTCGCGCCGGCACTCGCTGTTGGCTTGGCGCTCATAAGTCCGGCCACCGCCGCCGATCCGCTCCCCTCGTGGAACGACACCGCGCCCAAAAAGGCCGTCGTCGCTTTTGTCGAAAAGGTCTCGAAGGAAGGCGCGCCGGAGTTCGTGCCGCCCGCGGAGCGGATCGCCGTCTTCGACAACGACGGCACGCTCTGGTCCGAGCAGCCGATGTATTTCCAACTCGCCTTCGCGCTCGATCGCTTCAAGGCGCTCGCGCCGCAGCATCCCGAATGGAAGGAGCAGGAGCCGTTCAAGCACCTGCTCGCGGGGGATCAAGACGCATTCCTCGCTGGCGGCGAGAAGGCGTTGATCGAGCTGGTGACGGTCACGCATGCCGGCCTGACGACCGAAGCGTTCGAGCAAGTCGTGAAAGACTGGTTCGCCACCGCGAAACATCCCACCTCCGGCCGATCCTATTTGAAAATGGTCTTCCAGCCGATGCTGGAGCTGCTCGATTATCTGCGCGCCAACAACTTCAAGACCTTCATTGTTTCCGGAGGCGGAGTCGAATTCATGCGGGTCTTCGCGGAGGCCACTTACGGCATCCCGCCGGAACAGGTTGTCGGCAGCGCGGGGAAGCTCAAGTTCGGGCTGAAAGACGGCCGGCCCGTGATCGAAAAGCTGCCGGGGGTGCAGTTCGTGGATGACAAGGAAGGCAAGCCCGTCGGCATCCAGACCTTCATCGGCCGCCGGCCGCTCGCCGCGTTCGGCAATTCCGACGGCGACCTCGCCATGCTGCAATGGACCACCGCCGGGGCCGGCGCGCGCTTCGGCCTCTATGTCCACCACACCGACGCGACGCGCGAGTGGGCCTACGACCGCCAGTCACCCATCGGCCGGCTCGACAAGGGCCTCGACGAAGCCAAGGCCAAGGGCTGGACCGTCGTAAGCATGAAGGACGACTGGAAGACTATTTTCCCCGAATGACCCGTCAATGTGCCAAGGCTGTCCCAGGGGACAGGTTGTCGCCCTGCCCTTTCCCGGCTGAATCTCACTTCCTGCCGGACCGACCCCATCTCGACACATCGCATGAAAACCACCATCACCCGCTTCGCCGCCCTCGGTGTCGCCTTGGCCGCCTCCGCTTCCGCAGGCACGGTTCTTGAGGGAAATCCTGTCGTGCTTTCTGAAAACCCCCGGACCAAAGAATGGTGGGGCACGCTGTCGGGTTACGGATGGGTCAGCGCCGTCGAGGGCGACATCGGCCTCCGTGGCCTGACCGCGCCGGCGGATGTTTCCATGAAGGAAGTGCTGGAAGACCTGGACTTCGCCTACATGGGGTTCGCCGAGATCGGCTTCAAACGTTGGAGCCTCGGCGTGGACGTCATCTATGCCCGGCTCTCGAGCGAAACACCGTTCCAATTCGGCCCCATCGGCGGACGGATCGACCTCGAGCAGGAGCAGGCGTTCGTGACCGCCCGGGTGCAGTATCGCGCGCTGCAATCGGAGCGGCTCACGCTCGATGTCTTTGGCGGCGTCCGCTGGTCCTTTTTCGATGTGGACGCGGATGTGCGGGTCGCGCTGAGTTTCGACCGTCCCTTGCTGCAACGGTTCAACCGCGACGCCAGCCGACGCTTCGATCTGAGCGAAGACTGGGTGGATCCGATCGTCGGGTTCCGCGGCGTCGCCCACCTGACCCCGTCGTGGTTCCTGCAATTCGGTGGCGACATCGGCGGGTTCGGCGTCGCTTCGGATCTTACCTGGCAAGCCGTGGCCGGCATCGGTTATCACTTCACGCCTGCCGTCAGCGCGCTCGTCGGCTACCGCGCCCTCGCCATCGATTACGACCGCAACGGCTTCAAACTGGACACCATCAGCCACGGTCCCGCCATCGCCTTGGCCATCACCTTCTAATCCACGCCCCATCGCCCTCTGGTCAGCCGTCGTCACGCAGAGCCTCTCATGATCGCCTTCGCCATCATCGTGGATTTCGACCGCTCGCTGCGTAACGTCATCGCTCTCGGCCCGGAGCCGATCCACCGGGCCATCACCGACATGGAGGTGACGCTGAAACCACGATGACCACGCCCGCCACCACCACGGGAGACCGGACTTGGCGGCGCACGGCGGCCGCCGTGGTGCTGTGGGGGCTGGTGGCGGGACTGACCCTCTGGGCGATCGGCGCGTTGGCTTATGATTTTCCGGTGAAGGCCTGGCGGAAGCCCGTGGCGGCCGCTTACGCGCTGGCCGCCATCGCGGTGGCCGTCCTGGCCGACCGGAAACGCCGCGGCGCCTCCCTGTGGCCCCGTGCCACGCCGGTTGTGGTCTGCCGACAGCGCCGCGGCTTCTTCCGGTGGGTGGGCGCCGTGCCGGCGGCGGGGTGGCTGGCGCTCGGCTTCGCGGGCGTGCTCGCTTGGTGGCTGACGCTGCGGCCCTCGAACGACCGTCCGTGGCAGCCGGATGTGGCGCGCACCGCCTGGGCGGAAATCGAAGGCGACCGCGTGACGCTGCACAACGTGCGGCATGGTGACTATCGCACGGAAACCGATTACACCCCACGCTGGGAAACCCGCACCGTCGATCTGGGCAAGCTGCGCGGCATCGACCTCGCCATCAACTACTGGGGGTCGGCCTTGATGGCCCATCCCATCGCCAGCTTCCAGTTCGAGGACGCGCCGCCGGTCTGTTTCTCCATCGAAACCCGCAAGGAAATCGGCGAATCCTACTCGGCGATCGGCGGGCTTTACCGCCAATATGAGCTGATTTACGTCTGCGCCGACGAGCGCGATGTCCTCCGCGTGCGCACCAATTTCCGCCACGGCGAAGACGTCTATCTTTACCGCCTGACAGCCACCCCCGAGCAGGCGCGGAAACGCTTTCTCGAATACGTGACGGCCATGAATGCCCTGCACGCCCGCCCGCGCTGGTATCATGCCCTGACCACCAATTGCACGACCAGCGTCCGCACCCAGCGGACCACCCACTCCCGGGCGCCCTGGGACTGGCGATTGCTTGTCAACGGCTACGCCGACGAAATGCTGGCCGAACGCGGCGCCTTCGCCGGTGGCCTGCCTTTCCCCGAACTCAAACGCCGCGCCCGGATCAACGAGGCCGCGCTCGCTGCCGGCGACGCGCCGGAATTTTCCCGACTGATCCGCGCGGGCCGCCCCGGTTTCGAGCCGGCGGCCGCCTCGTGGTAACTTCTTGCCCCTTTTCTAATTTCACCATTCAGATCTCATGACTCACGTCCATCGATGGTTGTTGCTCGCGTTGACGGTGGCCCTGGCTGGCTGCTCGCATTACGCGAGTGTCGCCGGGGTCCGCCCGAAATTCCGGCCGCTCGGCGCCACGGCCGGGCTCTTGACCACCGCGGAGCAGGGCATTGTCACCGCGCTGAAAAAAGACCGCTCGGAGCCGCTCATGGCGCTGGCCGGGTTTCTGACGGCGGCGGAAACCGCCTCCCAGGAACTTGCCCGCAACCCCGACAACGACGCGGCGCGGGAAACATATAACTTCGCGGTGGCGCGCCTTTTCACCACCCTGCATCACGCAAAGCTCGACCCCTGGACCCAGCCCCTGCGGGTGCCGGCGGCGGGCGGTGATTTCGTGCTCCACTATACGCGCGATCCACGGCCGCAATACGATGCGGCGCTTTACGACCTCACCCCGGCCGATGAATTCGATATCAAGGGAAAGTATGTCACCGAGCGCACGATCAAACCCGGCCTCGGCGCGCCTCTGGTGGCGGTGGGCAAGGAAAAGCGCCGGGATGCGGTGGAGACCTTCAGCATGGAGCGCACCTATTATAGCATCACGGCCCTGGCTCGTTTTGAGAACGGCCGGCGCTGCGTGTTGTCCTTTCACGATCCATTGGCCACCGAGACGGTGGCGCTCGCCGGGCGTTCCTTTCCGCTGGCGGCGAATTTCACCGTGCCGTTGGCCGTGATGCTGGCACGGGAGGAGCCCAAAAAGCTCGAACTCTCCCGCGCCCTGCGACCCGAGAAATACGCCAAGACCGCCCGCATCGCCCGACTCCAACCGTATGATCCCGATAAGATCGTGGTGTTGGTGACGCACGGCCTCGTTGACAGTCCCGCCACTTGGGCGCCGATGATCAACCACCTGCGGGGCGATCCCGAAATCCGCCGACGCTATCAATTCTGGTTCTTCAGTTACCCCAGCGGCTACCCGTATCCCTATTCCGCGGCCATTCTCCGCGAACAACTCGATGCCATCCAAGCGCGTTATCCGCTGCGGCACAAAATCGTCCTGATCGGCCATAGCATGGGTGGCCTGATCAGCCGGTTGATGGTCACCGACAGTGGCGACACGCTTTGGATGGCATCGTTCGGCAAGCCGCCCGCGCAGACCAGGCTCTCGCCCGCCACCC
>CAZQUC010000219.1:0-7304 GCA_964596095.1 uncultured Enterobacteriaceae bacterium | reverse complement strand
CGAAGATGTTCAACATCAATGAGGTCGTCGCGCACGAAGGCGCGGAGCACGAGGCCGATGACGACGTGGTTTTCCCCGATGCGGAGGGTGCCCCATTCGCGGCACTCCAGGCTGGCCGGGGCTTCCCGGAGGCGGGGCACGGCCACGGTGGTCGAGGGTTCGGTGGTCAGTCCCGCCGCCTCCAGTTCGCTCCGGCCGTAGGGGAGGCTGGCGGCGCAACGGTTCATGGCTTCGGCGATGGCCTCATCGACGAGATTGACGACAAATTCCTGGCGCGCGCGGATGTTGAGCGCGGTGTCCTTGGGCGTGCCGTCGTCGCGATCGCCGGGGGCGAAAGCGACGATGGGCGGGCTGGCGCCCATGACGTTGAAAAAGCTGAACGGCGCGGCATTGACCACGCCATCCGGCCCCAGCGTCGTGACCAGCGCGATGGGACGCGGCGTGACGAGCGATGCCAGCAAGGGATACGCGCGGGAGGCGTGTTCGCCGAGAAGATCGAATTCCATGACAGATGATGCGGGTTGCCGCGGGGGCGGCGGGGTAATGAGATAGTAAGATAATGGAATAATCGGATAAGGGGCCGGGCCTCCTGCGGAGGGCCAAGCCGTCCGCCTTCCAGATTCCCCTCCCGCTCCTCTCTTCCGTGTCCGTTCACTGATGGCTGAAAACCGAAAACTGAAAACCGAAAACTTCCCCCACATCAAATCCTTTGGCAGACACGGCAAATGCGGTAAAGGCGGAGGTCATGTGGCGGATCGCGGCCCTCACTTTCCCGGACGACGGCTGGCGCGGGCCGGTGGCGCTGGCGTTGCTGGCGGCGGCGGGCTTGGTGGCGTGGAGCTATGCGGGGGCGGCCGGGACGCGCCGGCGGGGGTGGTGCGTGGCCCTGAAACTGGCCGGCCTGGCGTTGCTCGCCTTGTGCGTGCTGGAGCCACAGTGGACGACGCAGCGGGTCAAGCCGGGCGCGAATTTCCTCGCCGTGCTCGCCGACAACAGCCGGAGCCTCGACCTCACCGATGCCGGCGCCGCCGCGCCGCGCCGGGAGCACCTGAAGGCGCTGCTGGATCCCGAGCACACCGCGTGGCAATCCTCCCTGGCCGATCTCTTCGAGGTGCGCCGCTACTCCTTTGACAGCAGCTTGCAGGCGGCGGCGGATTTTTCCACGCTGGATTTCCAAGGACGCGCCTCCGGCCTGGGCGCGGCGCTGGAGCGGTTGCGGGAGCGCTTCGCGGGGCGGCCGCTGGCGGGGGTGGTCTTGCTCAGCGATGGCAATGCCACCGATCTCACCGCCGGGCTGCCGGCCGGCGTGGAGAGCCTGCCGCCGGTGTATCCCGTGGTGGTCGGCGGCGACGGCCCGGCGCGGGATCTCGCGGTGGCGAAAGTTTCCGTCGCGCAAACGGTCTTCGAAGACGCGCCCGTCACCATCCAGGCCGAGGCGTCGGCACTGGGGTATGCCGGGCGGACGGTGACGGCCCAGGTCAAGGACGCCGGCGGCTTGGTGGTGGCCGAGCAAAGCGCCACCGTCACCCAGCCCGAGCAGCGGCTGGATTTTCGCTTTCAACTCAAACCGGCCAGTCCCGGCCTGTCATTTTACCGGCTCACCCTCGACGCGGGACAGGATCCGCCCGGCGCGCCGCCGGAGGCGACCACGGCCAACAACCAGCGCGTGCTGGTGGTGGATCGCGGGCAGGGGCCGTATCGGCTGCTTTACGTCACGGGGCGGCCGAATTGGGAATTCAAATTCCTCAACCGCGCGCTCGCCGAAGATCCGCAGGTGGAGTTGGCCGCGCTGCTGCGGGTGGCGAAACGCGAGCCGAAATTCGATTTCCGCGGCCGCGCCGGCGAGACGAGCAATCCCCTCTTCCGCGGCTTCGGCGACCAGTCGCGCGAGGAGGCGGGCAGCTACGACCAACCGATCATTATCCGGATCAACACGCGCGACGAGATGGAGCTGCGCTCGGGCTTCCCCCGCACGGCGGAGGAATTGTATGGGTTCCACGCGGTGATCCTGGATGATCTGGAGGCCGCGTTTTTCACTCCCGACCAGGCGCAGCTGGTGCAAAAATTCGTCTCCGAGCGCGGCGGCGGCCTGCTTATGCTCGGCGGGATGGAATCCTTCCGCGAGGGCGGCTATGGGCGGACGCCGATCGGTGACGCGTTGCCGGTCTCGCTGGATCGCGGTCTCGACGCCGCCACGCCCGCGCGCACGGCGTCGTTCACATTCGATCTCGACCGCGAAGGGTGGCTCCAGCCGTGGGCGCGCTTGCGGCCCGAGGAGGTCGCCGAGCGCGCGCGGCTCGACGCCATGCCGCCGCTCGCCGTGCTCAACCGCATCTCCGGGGTGAAGCCGGGGGCCAGCGTGATCGCCATCGCCCGCGATGCCGACGCGGCCGACACCGCGCCCGTCCCAACCCTCGCCGTGCAACGCTTCGGCCGCGGTCGCAGCGCCTCGCTGCTGGTCGGCGACCTGTGGCGCTGGGGCATGAAAGACGAGGCCGCCCGCACCGATATGGACAAGGCGTGGCGGCAACTTGTACGCTGGCTCATCGCCGATGTGCCCGGCCGCGTGTCCCTGGCTGTCGAGCCGGTGGAGGCCGATCCCAATGGCGCGGTGACGCTGCAAGCCCGCGTGCGCGACGCTTCCTTCCAATCGGTGGAAAACGCCGCCGTCACGATCGAGGTCGAGCCGGTGATGACCACCGCCACCGAGGCCGGAGCGGGGAAAATCACTCTCACCGCCGAGCCTTCGCTCGACGAGCCGGGGCTTTACGAAGCCGTCTTCGTGCCCAAGCAGAGCGGCGGCTACCGCGCCGAAGCCCGCGCCCGCAATGCCGCCGGCGCGGAGGAAGGCCGCGCCTTGGCCGGCTGGGCCAGCGATCTCGACGCGCTGGAATTCGCCGCCCTGACGCCCAACCGCGCCTTGCTCGAAGACCTCGCGCGCAAGACCGGGGGCGAAGTCATCACCCCGGCGCAACTCGACGACCTCGCCCGCCGCCTGCCCGAGACCAAGGCGCCGATCATGGAGCCGGTTTCGCATCCCCTCTGGCACACACCGTGGGTTTTCCTCGCCGCGCTGGCCTGCCTCGTCGCCGAATGGGGGCTGCGCCGCACGCATGGGTTGCCGTGATGAAGGCGCGAGCCACGAAGGATGCATCCCCCGGCGGAGCGCCGGATATGTGTTGAGCGTTCCAGTTAAGGGGTCAAGAATCCAGCCGTTGGAAGCTGTTTTGGAGTGCGGAGGCTTGCCTCCGCTCTGGCGCTCACCGGCTTGCCGGTGAGTCGGCAGCGGAGGGAGCGTGCCAGACCGGGGGCGACTCGACGATGGCTGCTCGACCTCCCCGCCTCGAGGGGCAAGCCCCTCACCCCCGCAAAGCGGAGGCAAGCCTCCGCACTCCAGACACGTCGCCCTCCGAGGCATTTCCTAAGTGTTTGATCACCACGCCGAACATATACAGCATCGGGCGAGGCGCGTTGCTCACGGTGGTCCACGGTTGACAATGGCCGTTCATCAAGAAGCTCTCGCATGACCGTGGAACTTCCGGAACCGCCCGCCGCGCCCGCCAACCTGGGGATGGAAACCCCGCTGGCGGGCATCCCCGAGACCTTGCGGCGCTTGTGGGCCGACAACAAGGCGCTCACCAAGGCCTCGCTCATCAACTTCGTCGTGTATTCGGAGACAGGAAACGACCTGGCCGCCAACACCGCGCTCATCCATGCGGTGACGCATCATCACGCCTGCCGGGCGCTGCTGTTTTCCGCGCAGCCGTCGGACGAGCCGGTCACCGCGCGCGCGTGGGTCACGGCACACTGCCAGGTCAGCGGCGGCGGCAAATCCATCTGCTCGGAGCAGATCACCTTTGTGCTGCAAGGCACGCTGCGCGACGCGTTGCGCAACGCCGTCTTCGCGCATCTGGAAAGCGACCTGCCGCTGGTCTTTTACTGGCAGGGCGATCTCAGCGAGCGCTGGGAGCTGCATCTGTTCCGCCACATCGACCGGCTGGTGGTGGACAGCACGACGTGGAAAGACCCTCGTGCCACTCTGCGCCGGTTGCGCGAGGCCTGGCGCGACAGCGCCTCGCACTTCGTGGTGCTCGACGTGGCCTGGATGCGCATCTTTCCCTTCCGCCAGGCGCTCTCCGGCGCCTTCGACGTGGAGATCGCCTGCCAGCGGCTGAGCCATCTCAACCGCGTGGAGATCACCCACGCGCCGGGCCATCGCGTCAGTGCCGCCTTGCTCGCGTCGTGGATCGCTTACAAAGCCGGCTGGTCGTTGGACCAATCGGAACGCGTCTTCCGCGAGGCCGACGGCCCGCCGCTCTCCCGGCTGGTCCTGGCCGGCTCGGGCGCGTGCCGGGTCGAAATCGTCCACGCGCCGGGTTCCACATTTCTCCACACCACGCTGCACGCGGGCGATTACACCACCAGCCAACTGACGCCCGCCGCACCGGAAGATCCCGCGCGCCTCGTCTCCGAGCGTCTCAGCCGCGGCGGCAACGCGCCCTTGTATTTCAAGCTCTGGAAACAGGCCGAAGCCTGGCTCTGAGCCGGCCGCGCTTCAGTAAGGCCGCTCTGGAGTGCGGATGGCTTGCCTCCGCTTTCCCACGCACCGGCTTGCCGGTGCGTGCTTCGCCGCGGGAGCCGGCTTGCTTGCTTCCGGCGGCTCTCTTCCGTCCGTCATCTCGCTCTGCCTCGCGCCCCGTCCCGACGGGCCAGCCCGTCTCCTCCCCAAAGCGGAGGCAAGCCATCCGCACTCCACAATAACCGCCGGCTCGAAAAAATCGCCGAATCCCTGTCAGATTTCCACCCGCTCGCGAAGTATGCTGGGTGATGAGCACCACTCGGCCTGGCCTCGATTCGGCATCGACGCGCGCGTTCCGCGAGGAGCGCCACGGGCAGCCAGCGTGGTCCGAGGTCGAATCCCTGCGCGCGCTGGCGGACGGCCATCCGCCCGGCGCGCTGGAGCGGATCATCGAACGCTACGCCGGGTTGGTCTATGGCGTGGCGTGGCGCCGCACCGGCCAGCACGAACTGGCGCAGGAGGTGGCTCAGAATGTCTTCGCCGTCCTGGCCCGCAAAGCCGCCGCCTTGGCGCGCATGAAAGCCCCGCTCGCCGCCTGGCTGCATCGCGCCGCCGTGCTGGAAGCCGCGCGGCTCCATCGCAAGGAAACCACCCGGAGGCGCGTGATGAAAGAATTCGCCACCCACACCGAACTCACGGCCGCCACTCTTCCACCCGCCGCGTTGCCTGATTCGCTCCTGCCCGAACTCGACGACGCGCTCGATGCCCTGCCGCGCGCCGACCGCGAATTGCTGCTCGCCCGCTATTTTGAAGACCGCTCGTATCGCGAACTGGCCGCCACCACCGGCCGCAGCGAGGCGGCGCTGATGCAGCAACACCACCGCGCCTTGGCCAAGCTCAGCCGCCTCTTCCAAAAACGCGGCCTCGCCGTCTCCACCGCCGTGCTGGCCTCCGGCTTGGGCGCGCCCTTCGCCACCGCCGCGCCCTCCAGTGTGGTGACCACTCTGGCCGCCGCCGCGCCGACGCTCGGCCTCTCCACCTCACTCGCCCTCACTCTTGCCATGCAAACGAAAACCCAACTCGCGCTCGCCACCGTCGCCGCGTGCCTCGTCGCCGGCACGGCTTCGTTTTTCGTCGGCCGTGTGGAAGGCAAAGCCCGCACAGAACGGCACCTGGTGGCCACGCGTTCCGCACCTCCTTCCTCGCTCCCCAAAGAGGCGACCGCTGCCACCGACAAGCCCGACGCTACCACGGTGGTCTTGCCCACGGACATTCAAGGAAAACTGGCCAAAGCCACCACCGATTGGCGCGCCGCCACCGATGAGAAAGGCCGCGCGCAAGCCTTGGCGATCATCGACACCCTCACGGCGGAGGAAGTGCCGATGGTGCTGGCGTATCTGGAAAGTGTCCGCGAGGAAAACGCGCTCTTTCTCGCCCTGGCCGAACGGGTGCTGCCGCTGTGGGCGGTGCATGAGCCGGAAGCCGCGCTGGCTTGGCTGTCAGAGCAACTGCCCCGCCCCCGGCGTCAGAAACTCATGGAACGGATGTTGGAGGAATGGGGCGGGCGCGATCATACCGCCGCGCTGGCATGGTGGGGAAAGGTTATGGATTCGTTGGAGTTTCCGATCACGGAAAATGGGTTCGGGAATCTCAACAAGGTGGTCCTTTCCGGATGGGCACGGAGCGATCCCGGGGGCCTGTTGGCCACCACACGGAAGGATAACGACCCAACACGGCTGGAACATGGGAAGGCGATGGAAGACGCGCTGCTCGTGGCGGCGGCGGACTCCCAAAGCCGCCTCAAGCTGATCGAAGCCATCGCGGATCTTCCGAACGACGTGGAGAAGATGACGTTCTATGTCAAGGTGCTGGGACCGTTAATGGTGATGGACACCTCCGCCATGCGGGAGGTGGCGCTGGCCTTCCCGCTGGAAAAAGCCCACAACCGGGAAGACCTGCTCGTGATGACCGCCTTCGCGCCGCTGCTCTTTTCCGGCGATGAAAACGAGGCCGTCGGTTGGCTGCGGCAGAACATGGATCACACAGCAATTCCGGCGGCGTTCGAGCGGTTGTTGACGGGCACGGTCGGCGATCTGCCCAAAGAAGTCTTCCAGCAGAAAGCAAACGAGTATCTCCCGCCTCCGATCGTCGAAAGAATTCGCCAAGCCCTCAACTCCGCCCCATCCCGCTGACATGAGACATTCGTGGCCGTTTTTGCTTGGATTGACGCTGCTGCTGCTCGCCTGCATCGGCGCGGGCGGTTATCTTGGGCTTCGTGCCGGAGAGCAGGCGGCCGTCGTTGCGGCTCCGGAAGCCGGCGCTTCTCCATCGCCTCCCAAACCCGCTCCGCTGGCACGGTTCACGCCGGATGCCGAAACACTCCGCCCCACCCGGAGCCGCGAAGAACTCCGGCAATGGCTGGAGCAGTTGCGGGCGAAGGCCACGAAAAATGAATTCCGATCGGGCATGATGCAAATCGGCTTGGGATTCGGTGATGAAACATCGCGCGAACTCGCCTCCCTGAGCCCGGAAGAGTTCCGGATCGTCCTGGAACTCGTGGAGGAAATACCGAAAAGTTTCCAACAAATGATGATGAGGCTGGTGATCGGCCATTCCTGGATGAAACAGGATCGCGAGGCGGGTTGGGCCTATTTGCGGCGTCTTGAGATGCCACCCGGCTTCCCATCGGAGGCTCAGGCCATGATGACAAGCCTCGCCCTGATCGCGGCGGCGGAAGCGTCTCCGCCATTCGCCGCCGAACAATTGGTAGCCCTGGCCAAAGAAG
>CAZQUC010000218.1:4665-7324 GCA_964596095.1 uncultured Enterobacteriaceae bacterium | reverse complement strand
CGCGTCGGGAATGCGCCATGTCTGATCCCTGCCGTGAAGTAGATGTGCTGTAAAAAATCCCGCTTTTTTACGTAATATCAGATAAATTGCTGAATCCGCCCGACGAAACTTTTTTCCTCAAGTGAAAGATTTTGCTTGTAGGCTTGTGAAAAATTTCACAAGCTGGACATCAACCGAAAATCCCGCTAGTCAGTCGTCCTGCGCGGACGGCATTCGGCTACCGTGACCGGTATCGGCGACTCTGTTTTTCCTGTAATTTCTCGATATGGCGAACATTTTTCCTCGTTGGGCGAACCTGCTGCCGCTGTGGGTGATCGTGGGCGTGCTCACGATCGGAGGCGGAGTGACGGCCGGGGTGACGTATTATTTCACGCCCAAATACACGAGGGTGGGCTACGCGCCGAGCCAGCCGGTGCCGTTCAGCCACAAAATCCACGCCGGGCAACTGGGGCTGGACTGTCGTTATTGTCATAGTTTTGTGGAGGAATCCGGGCACGCCAATGTGCCGGCGACGCAGACCTGCTGGAATTGCCACCAGCATGTGAAAAGGGACAGCCCGCTGCTGGCGAAAGTGGCGGAGAGCATGGAGACGGGCGAGGCGATCCCGTGGGTGAAGGTGCATAAGGTGCCGGATTACGCGTATTTCAACCACTCCGCGCACGTCAATCGCGGGGTGTCCTGCGTCGAGTGCCACGGCCGGGTCGATGAGATGACGGTGGTGCGGCACGAGCAGCCGCTCTCGATGAGCTGGTGTCTGGATTGCCATCGCGATCCCGCGCCGCACCTGCGTCCGCTCGACCAGATCACCAACCTGGGGTGGGCGCCGGAAGGCGAGACCAAGCTGGCGCTCGGCGAGCGGTTGAAAAAAGCCTGGAACGTGCAGCCGCCGGAAAACTGCGGCGCCTGCCACCGGTAAGAGGCCGTCTTTCATCATCAACGCTTTCCATTTCTCACTTTTTTCCATTTCCTCATGAGCAAACGCATCTGGCAGCATCCCGACGCCCCGCCCACCAGCCGCAAATTGTGGCGGTCCTTCGGCGAGTTGGAGGACACGCCGGAATTCCGGTCGTGGGTCGAGCGTGAATTCCCGCTGGGCGCGGGGTTCATCGCCGATGAAGCGGACGCGGGGGCGTCGCGCCGGGATTTCCTCAAGCTGATGGGCGCGGGCACAGCGCTGGCGGGGTTCGGCCTCGTGGGCTGCCGCCGTCCGGAAACGAAAATCCTGCCCTATTCGCGCAATGTCGAGTGGGTGGTGCCGGGCAAGCCGCTGTATTACGCGACCTCGTTCCCGTGGAAAGGCGGAGTGATCCCGGTGGTGGTGACGACGCATGAAGGGCGGCCCACGCACTTGACGGGCAACGCCTTGCACCCCGAGAGCAAGGGCGGTCTCGACGGCTTCGCACAGGCTTCGGTGCTGGATTTGTATGATCCAGACCGCTCGCGTGATTTCCGCAAGGACGACCAGCCGGTGGAGCGCGAGGTGTTCGAGAAATTCCTCGAAGAGAAGAAAGCGGAGTGGCAGGGGAAAGGCGGCGAAGGCGTCGCGCTCCTGCTCGACGAGGTGGCGTCGCCGACGCGCGCGCGCTTGGTGGCGAAGCTGGTGGAAAAACTGCCCAAGGCGAAGGTTTATCAATACGAGGCGCTGGCCAGCCACGCGGCGGCACAGGCCACGGAACGGCTTTACGGCCAGGGCGTGCGGCAGGTGAATCACTTCAGCGTGCTCAAGCGCGTGCTCTCCCTCGATCACGATTTTCTCAGTCTGGACCGGCCGAAAGCGAGTTCGACGGCGTGGTTTCTCTCCGGCCGCAAGGTGGAGAAGAAAGGCGACACCAAGGACATGAACCGGCTCTACGTCCTGGAGAGCCGTTATTCGCTCACCGGCGGCATGGCCGACCACCGGTTGCGCGTCCACGCCAGCCAGTTTGTGAAAGTCGCGGTGGCGCTGGCCAAGGAAATCGCGACGCTGACCAATGATACGGCGCTGCAATCCGCGGCCGACGCGGTGAAGTTAGCCGGCACTTACACGCCGCGCGACGATTACGAGGCGTGGATCAAGGAAACGGCGAAGGATTTGGTCGATTACAAAGACGGCCGCTCGGTGGTGCTGGCCGGGCCGCAACAGCCGGTGGAATTGCACGTGCTGGCGGCGCTCATCAACAACGCGCTGGGCGCCTTCAAGAAACACGGCGACAACGGCATGCCGCCCATCGAATTGAAGCAGGTCGAGGCGCCCGATTACAGCACGCTGGAAGCGCTGGCGTCGGAAATCGAGGCGGGCAAGGTTTCCTCGCTCGTCATCGTGTCAGCGGCGGACCCGGTTTACGACGCGCCGGCCGATCTCAATTGGGCCGAGAAACAAAAGACGGTGCCGACGGTGATTCATGTCGGCTTCCGCAACCACACCGCCACCGCGCGGGCCGCGCAGTGGCATGTGCCGGGCACGCACTATCTGGAGCAATGGGGCGACGTGCGCGGCGTGAGCGGCGCGTATTCGGTGATCCAGCCGATGATCCAGCCGTTGCTGGGCGGGGTGTCCGATTTGGAATTTTTGAGCTTGCTGTTGGCGGACGCGCCGCTGCCCGCGCCGGCAGAAGATCCGGCCGCCGCGGCCGTTTCCACGATCCCCGCCAATGGCACGCTGCCCGAGCCGTCGAAAGAC
>CAZQUC010000218.1:0-4565 GCA_964596095.1 uncultured Enterobacteriaceae bacterium | reverse complement strand
AGCATCACGACGCTGACGTGGGACAACGCCGCGCTCGTGAGCGTGAAGACGGCCGACGACCTCAAGCTCAACAAGTATCTCGTCGATGAAGCCGAGACCATCACCATCAAGGTGGCGGGGCAGGAATTGACGGTGCCGGTGATCGTCACGCCGGGCCATGCGGACAACGCGATCACGCTCGCGCTCGGCTACGGCCAGGAAAAACCAGGCCGCGTCGGCGAGGACACGGGTTTCGACGCCTATCCGCTGCGCGCCAAGGCCACCACTTACTGGGTGCCGGGCGCGACGGTGGAAAAGACCGGCAAGAAGGTGCCCTTGGCGCGGACGCAGGAGCACTTCACGATGTATGGCCGCGAGCTATATCGCGAAGGCACCGCCGAGCGGTTCGAGAACAATCCGAAGTTCGCCGCCACCGAGGGGATGGACAGCCACATCCCGCCCGATTATTCCTTCTACAAACAAGACGGCGCGCAGCCCAAGCAAGCGGGCGGCGAACGCGGTTTGTTCGCCAAGACCCCGCACCTTTTCGACACGCTCCACCAGTGGGGCATGGTCATCGACCTCAACTCCTGCATCGGCTGCAACGCCTGCCTCATCGCCTGCCAATCGGAGAATAACATCCCCGTCGTCGGCAAACGCCAGGTCATCATCGGCCGGGAAATGCACTGGGTGCGGATGGACCGTTACTTCGCGGTCGATCTCGACGGCGGGAAAAACAAGGATGGCACGGAGTGGAATTATCCCGTCAACGAGCACACCGCGGGCGAGACGCCGGGCGGCGCGGAGAGCGGGCATGGGAAGGAGCGTATCCGTGAGATCGACGATCCGGAATTGCTCATCCAGCCGGTTTCATGCCAGCAGTGCGAATCCGCGCCGTGCGAGACGGTGTGTCCGGTCAACGCCACCGTCCATAGCGAGGAAGGGCTGAATTTGATGGTCTATAACCGCTGTATCGGCACCCGGTATTGCGCGAACAACTGCCCGTATAAAGTTCGCCGGTTCAACTACTTCGATTACAACAAGCGCGACCCGCTGCTCGCTTCCGACGGCGAGAGCCGCGACAACGCCAAGGAGAAGGAAGGATTCTTCGACATCTGGCACCAGAACAACCTGTATCTCGGCCCGCTCGCGAAGAAGAAAGAGGACGTGAGCCTCCGTCTCCAGCGCAACCCGAACGTCACCGTGCGGATGCGCGGGGTCATCGAGAAATGCACGTATTGCATCCAGCGGCTGGAAGCGGCGAAGATCGAGCAGAAGAAAGTCGCCCGCCAGAAGGCGCTCGCGGCCGGAGTCTCCGACGACAATCTCAAGATTTCCGACGAAGACCTGCGCGTCCCGGCCGACAAGCTGCGCGTCGCCTGCCAATCGGCCTGCCCCGCGGACGGCGTCACCTTCGGCAACCTGCTCGATAACAAGAGCGAGGTGTCGCGGCTGCGCGGCAACACCGATTTCGAGGGAGGCACCCACGAAGGCAGCCCGCGCAATTACCAGCTTTTGCGTTACATCGGCACCAAGCCGCGCACGAGCTACTTGGCGCGGATCAAGAATCCGAATCCGGCCCTGCTGGCGCGCAGCCCGCGCGAGGCGCGCAAGGTCGGCCAGGCCACGGCCAACATGTAATCCCGTTTCTTCCACCGTTTTCCGATTTTCAACCCAATGTCCGACCATCACGACGACCACCACGATGAGCCCGCGCTGAACGGGCCGCATTCGCCGGCGCGGGTGCTGCAGCGCGAGGCGCTGGTCAACAACCAGCGTTCCTACCATTGGATCACCGAGCGCGTCTGCGGCATCGTCGAGAACAAGCAGCCCCGCCTGTGGTGGTATCTCTTCATCCCGTCGGTGTTGTTGTTCCTGGTGATGGCCTTCGGCTTCACCTACCTCGTGGCCAGCGGGGTGGGGGTGTGGGGCCAGAACCAGCCCGCCGCCTGGGGATGGGACATCACCAACTTCGTGTTCTGGATCGGGATCGGCCACGCCGGGACGCTCATCTCCGCCATTCTCTTCCTCACCCGCCAAAAATGGCGCACCAGCGTCAACCGGGCGGCGGAAGCGATGACGATTTTCGCGGTCATGTGCGCGGGCCTGTATCCGGGCCTCCACGTCGGCCGCGTGTGGATGGCGTGGTTCCTCGCGCCCGTCCCCAACTCCAACGCGATCTGGCAGAACTTCAAATCGCCGTTGTTGTGGGACGTGTTCGCGGTCTCCACCTACTTCTCGGTCTCCGTCCTGTTCTGGTTCCTCGGCCTCGTGCCCGACCTCGCCACACTGCGCGACCGCTGCAAGCCCGGTCTGCGCCGCGTGCTCTACGGCCTTTTCGCGCTCGGCTGGCGCGGTGGCAACCGCCAGTGGAACCACTACGAAATGGCCTACCTGCTGCTGGCCGCGCTCTCCACGCCGCTGGTGCTCTCCGTGCATACCATCGTGTCGTTCGACTTCGCCACTTCGGTGGTGCCGGGCTGGCACGCCACCATCTTCCCGCCTTACTTCGTGGCGGGCGCGATTTTCGGCGGCTTCGCGATGGTGCTCACGCTCATGCTGCCCGTCCGCGAAATCTACGGCTTGCAGGATTTGCTGACCTGGAAGCACATCGACAACATGTCGAAGGTCATCGTCACCACCGGCACCATCGTCGGTTACGCCTACCTGAGCGAGCTCTACATCGCGTGGTATGGCGGGAACAAATTCGAGTTGGACGCCTTCATGCTGCGGATCAAGGACGGCCCGTATGTGTGGGCCTACGTGTCGATGATGTTCTGCAACGTGGTGGCGCCACAGATTTTCTGGTTCCGCAAGGCGCGGCGCAATTGGTTCGTGGTCTTCCTGATCTGCAACTTCGTCAACGCGGGCATGTGGTTCGAGCGCTTCGTCATCATCGTCACCACGCTGACGCGCGACTTCCTGCCGGGCGCTTGGGACCTGTTCCATCCGAGCTGGATCGATATCTGGACCTTCATCGGCACCTTCGGCTTCTTCCTCATGAATTTCCTGCTCTTCCTGCGCTTCCTGCCGGTCATCGCCATCGGGGAAGTCAAAGGCGTGCTCGCGCAGTCCGATCCGCATTATCACGATCCGGGCGACCTCGCGATCACCGAGGAAGACGTGCTGGCCGGCCGCGACCACGGCCTGAACCCTCAACCCAAACTTGCCTGATCCGACGATGTCCGACGCACCGCTCAAACGCATCCACGGTTACCTGGCCGAGTTCCCCAACGCGGCCTCGCTCTACCACGCCGCGGAGAAATGCCGCGACGCCGGCTTCAAGTTCTGGGATTGCCACTCGCCCTTCCCGATCCACGGGTTGGACGACGCGATGGGGATCAAGAAATCCATCCTCTCGCTCTTCGTCCTCATCGGCGGCATCACCGGTTCGCTGACGGCGCTCATCATGCAGTTCGGCACGCAGGTGTTCCTGTATCCGACGGTGGTGCAGGCCAAGCCGAGCAACCTCTTCACCATCGCGGCTTACTTTCCGGTGACCTTCGAACTGACTGTGCTCTTCTCCGCGTTCACCGCCTTTCTCGGGTGTTTCGCGCTGATGAAACTGCCGCGCCTGCACCATCCGCTTTTCAATTCGGAGAACTTCAAGCGCTTCTCCGACGACGCGTTTTTCCTCTGCATCGAGCAGAAAGACCCCCAATTCCATCACGAAAAAACCCCGGCCTTCCTGGCCGAGTTGGGCGGCGCCAACATCGAACTTGTGGAGGACGAGATCGACTGAGTTCACCCGCCGCGCCACTTGCCGGACCGCGTTTCATCCATTTCCGAACATGCCATTTTTCCGTTATTTCTTCCTGCTGGTCTTCATGGCCGCCCTGCTGGTGATCGGCTGGGCGGGCTTCCGCGGCGCGCACTCCGAGCGGCCGCCGCTCATCGTGCTGCCGGACATGGACGACCAAGCCAAGGTCAAGTATCAGGCCGCGAGCGAATTCTTCTCCGACGGCAAAGGCGGGCGCCAACCGGTGCCCGGCACGATGCCGATGGGCCTGAGCATCCCCGAAAAACCCGCCGCCGAAGCCAACCAGGGGGCGCAACCTTACGGGTTCACCGTGGGCACGGATTATTACCATACCGGCCGCTTCGGGGATTACTGGGGCGACGGGATTCCCTCGCAGCTCGCCCTCGAGCCGGCGTTGATCCGCCGCGGCGCCGAGCGTTTCAACATTTACTGCGCGCCCTGCCACGGCCACGCAGGTGATGGAGCGGGCGTCACCGCCAAATACGGTATCACGATGGCCAATGGCAATTTCCACTCCCCGGCCTTGTCCGATCCCCAGGACGCCAACTACCGCACCGACGGCAATATCTTCAACACCATCACTTACGGCACTGGCTTGATGGGGCCGTATGGCGCGCTGATCCCGGTTTCCGACCGCTGGGCCATCGTGGCCTACATCCGCACGCTGCAACTCGCCAAAACGGCCGCCGCCGCTCCCGCCGCCCAATAAATTTTCCGCGTTCCATGAGCCACCACTTTGTCTCCGTCAAAACGCTCCCCCTCGGGGGGGAAAAGCTCGATCCGGCCAAGAGCGCCGGGTTGAAGCGCCTGTTGACCCTGACCGCGC
>CAZQUC010000217.1:5525-7343 GCA_964596095.1 uncultured Enterobacteriaceae bacterium | reverse complement strand
TCAGGTAAATCCACACCAGCATGAACACGATGGACAGGGCCAGGGTGAAATTCATATCGGCCGAGCCGGGGCGGAACCACGGGGTAAACCGGCCGTGTCCATGATCGTCGTGATGCACTTCTTCCCAACCGATGGTGCCGATACCGGGCAGCAGGCCGAAATAGTTGTTGATCAGGATGAAAACAAACATCGTGGCCAGGAGCGGAAACGCGCGCGGCGCCACCTTGCGGCCGACGATGCCCTCGACCTGGTTGTAAAGAAATTCGACGAAAAACTCGACCACGTTTTGTTTCCCATCGGGGATCAGCGTGGGGTTTTTCATGGCCCTGCGGACAAACCACACGATCAAGGCGCAGACCAACACCGCGACGATGATCGAATTGGTGATCGGACCGAAAACCGACTCGGCCGTCAAAGAAACGGCTCCGAGCAACGGAGTCGTCTGGAGCGAGGCGATGGCAGTCAAATCAGAAAACATGGCGGATGACGGAGTGGCCGGTGGGTCGAAAAAAATCCTGCAACCAAACCTGATTGCCATCGGCTCAAGCCGGCCGATGATGCAAGGGGTTGCGCATTGATCCCGGAAAAGCGGGATTTATTCTTAGCGAAGGGCCAAAATTCCCGCAAGGGGAATTTGTGAAAAGTTTCACAAAGTCTGTTTGAATTCGATGTAAATCATTTTTAACGAATGAATTGCAAACTAAAACCCCATCAACAAGCACAATTTTTCTTTCGCCGCCGATTGCTGGCCAACGACCGTCTCTGCAACATGGAAATCAGGTCTCCGGAAATGGCCCTCGATGAGCAAAGCCATTGAGTCCCAACCGATGCGTCGCTCGAAAGCCGGCCTTCGTGAGCCTTCGACAAAGATTTTTTCGCATTGAAATATTCGAAGGAGCACTTCTCTCGAACACTTCAACCATGACATCAACCGGCCGCCCCGAGACCGAGCCCTTACCGTGCCGACTCCTGCAACCGGTAATACGCCGTGCCCGCGGGCGGCGGCGCGTCGGTGAAGGAGATACCACCGTCGGCGTCCCCCGCCGCTGTGGCCACTGTTTCCCACTCCCGCAAATCCGTCGAGCGTTCAATATCGGCCTCCTTCCCTGTTGTATAATGGAAGCGCAGCCGCAGCTCCGACCCGGTGCGGGACACGATTTCGACCCGCTCTAGCCACTCCGGCCGATGCACGGTGACCACCACCGTGCCTTGCTGACCATCGCTCAGCGTAACCACAAAAGTGTCCTCGCCCTGATGCCCCGCGGGCGGCGTGTAGCGCAGCCCTCCGTCTTCCAACACCACCACGCCTCCAGCGGCCGTCGCCCCTGCCGACTGCACCGTCACACCCGCTGGCAAGCCTGCCAGCAAGTCCGCGAACGACAACCACGCCGCCTCGCCCGTTACCGTGGTCAGCGCCCCTCCCGCAAACGGCGGTTGCCCGGCGGGAACCAATTTGCGGATGGCGCCCCGGCCGGTGCCGTCATCGAGCACGGCGTAATACAGTTCGTCCCCGACCACGATGGCTCCCAGCGGGAAACTCGAACTGAAGCCAGGCGCCAAATCCTCCACCATGTGCGTGCCTTCCGGAGTGCCATCGGTTTGCCAAAGCTCACACCCATGGGTGTCATCCGTGGCGGCAAAATAAAGCAGCCCTTTGTGCCAGACAAAAAAGCGCGGGCCACCTGGATAAAAGGCCGGGATCGAACCCGGAAAGATATCCTTCAGCAAGACCGCCGATGCCGCGGCGCCGGAGGTTCCCCACAATTCGCGATTGTGCGTGTTTTCATACCCCAGAAAGAACAGCCCCGGTCCTGCCGA